>JAOUNV010000275.1 GCA_029880775.1 Nitrospinota bacterium
GCCAAAACCCTGGAGGATAAGAGACATTATTACACCCACGGTTTGTTCAAGGAAAGCTTGGCGGAAAAGAAAAGCCTTTCCTCCATATTCCTACTCTTGCCCTACCTGGAAGGAGAGGAAGACGGCGGCGCTTTTGTCTTGGCCTTTGGCTTTGGAATAATAGGAAACCTTAGCAGGATAGCCCATACGGGGAGGATCGGGGATTCAGGAGAGACCTATGTCTTCGACAAGCGGGGGGTCATGCTCACCAACAGCCGCTTTTCCTAGGGCTTGAAGGCCATCGGGCTTTTGAGGCAGGAGCAGGCCAGCGCGCTGAACATAGAAATCCGCGACCCTGGCGCAAGGCTGCGGAAAGGGGTGGCGCCTGCCCTGCCTTTTTCACAAAGCCCTTTGACCTTTATGGCGGGAAAGGCCGTGGCGGGAAATAGCGGAAGCAGCCTGGCGCCATACCGTGATTACAGGGGGATTGAAGTTCTTGGGTCGTGGATCTGGGACGACAACCTTCACATAGGCATGGCGACGGAGATCGACCTGAACGAGGCGCTGGAGCCGTACCACCACGCCCGGAAAAGGATGGTCATGGTCGTAGGGATGATCGTGTTCCTGGCGCTGTTGTTCGAAGCTGTGTTGGCCTTTGCCAACAGAAGGTACAGCAGGGAACTGGAGGAAAGGTCGCGGATTCTCGCCCAATCCCAACGGATATCTGGGGCGGGAAGCTGGGTATGGACGCCGGTCACGGGCGAGATGTGGCTATCCGTGGAGTGCTACCATCTCCTGGAATTAAGTCCGGAAGAGTTCACACCGTCCCCTGAGGCTTTTTCCAGCTTGTTTTCCGGCTGGAGCGGTGAGCCTTTGCGAGAGCTGCTGGACAAGCTTGCCGCCAGCGGGGGCGCCATGGAGTTGGAAACGCTATACGAAGGCAAGGATGGCGCCGTGCGGCACTTTTCCATCCAAGGCGAGACACGTCACCCAGAAGACGATCCGCGCCATATGGTCATCGGGTCGGTATTGGATATAACCGAGCGCAAGGAAAAGGAAAAGGCGCTGAAGCTACACCAGGACCACCTGGAGGAACTGCTTCAGCAGAGGGCCGGGGACCTTGTCCGGATGAACCAGGAGCTAAAGGAGTTTGCCTATGTGGCCTCCCACGACCTGAAGTCCCCCTTGCGTTCAGCCGCTTCGCTGGCTGGCTGGTTGGCCGAAGACTATTCCGACAAGCTGGACAAGGAAGGGATAGATTACATAGATCAGTTGCTGGCCCAGATCGACTATATGAACAAGCTTATTGAAGGTGTATTGGAATATTCGAGCGTCGACAAGAGCGCCAGAAGAATCGCAAAGCTGGACAGCGGCAAAGCCGCCAGCATGGTAATAGACAGAATGGACAAGGGAGACAATACGCAAATTACCATAGAAGGCCAAATGCCTGATGTATTGTATGATGACATTCAGTTCACCCAGACGCTCCAGAACCTTCTGGACAACGCCGTGAAACATATGGACAAGCCGGATGGGAAGGTGGCCATCAGCTGCAAGGACGCGGGGGAGAGCTGGGAGTTTTGCGTCAGCGACAACGGGCCGGGCATAGAAAAGGAGCATTACGAGCGGATATTCCGAATTTTCCAGCGCCTGAAAAAGGGGAAAAGCATAGACAACACGGGTATCGGCCTTGCCTTGGTGAAAAAGATTGTCCAGAGCAACGGCGGAAAGGTGTGGCTGGAATCGGCGCCGGGGGAAGGGAGCCGGTTTTACTTCTCAGTGCCGAAAAAACCAGTATCCCCTCATGAATATAGTCAGGACAATGTTATCTGATATGATATAATTTTTCCTTTATTCGCAGACAAGGTTGAATGAAATGGAAAGTGACATACCGATCCTGCTGGTGGAAGACAACAACATCGACATCCAAAACGTTCAAAGGGCGTTTAAACGCCAGAACGTGAAAAACCCCCTCCATATCGTCCACAACGGAAAAGAGGCGCTGGAATATCTTTCCGGTGATGAAGACGGCAAGAATAAAAGCAAATCGCTGCCGGGGGTTATCCTGCTCGACCTTGAGATGCCGATAATGAACGGCAAGGAGCTTCTAAAAGCCATCAAGGCGGATTCGGCGCTGCGGAAGATCCCCGTGGTGGTGTTCACCACCTCCAGCGCAAAAGGCGACATCGAGGACAGCTACCAGCATTTCGCCGCCGGATATATCGTAAAACCCGTGAGATTTTCAGACTTTGTGGAAGTGGTCGGCCAGTTCGGCGCATACTGGAACCAGAACACCACCCCCGCCGATATCTGAAGCCTTTTCCCATGGCAGTAGAAAAAAGGCTACGTCTCCTGTACATAGAGGACGACGATATAGACAGCCAGGCCCTCCTGCGGCATGTGAGGAAAAACAAGCTTCCATATGAGATGGACCTTGCCGCGACCAGCGAAGAGGCCTTGGAAAAACTCTCCACCCAAAAATACGGCGTGGTCCTTATGGACATCGGCCTGCCGGACGCCAGGGGGACGGACCTTATAGAACAGGTCAAGGACTGTCCAGTGATAATGGTGACAGGCGCCCAAGACGCCCAAAGCGCCGTGGAAACCATGCGCAAGGGCGCCTATGACTTCCTGACCAAGGACAAGGACAGGAACTATTTCGAAAGCCTCCCATACACCATCGAAAACGCCATCTCCAGGTGGAATATGGAGCAGGCGCTGAAAAAGTCCGAGGAGCAATACCGCTCCCTGGTGGACAACATCCACGACGCCATGTTCCTGGTCCAGGACGGCGAGATGAAGTTCACCAACAAGGCGTTCGAGAATATTTTCGGCTGTGGCCGGGACAGCGTTGTGGGCAAGAAGCTGGAGGAGTTTATCAATGTGGATTACATGGAAAAGCTCCGGGAGCTTAGGTTCACTTCCGAAAGAAGCTCAAAAGCGCTCGACTACTTCGAGGTAAAGGGAAAACGCCAGGACGGGCTCCCCATAGACCTTGTGGTTTCCGCCGGGTTCATCCAATACCATGGAAGCACGGCTATAATAGGAACTTTGAAGGACATCACCGCCCACAAGAAGGAAGAGGAGCGCAGGTTCCAGCTGGAGAGCCGTATAAACCAGCTCCAGCGGCTGGAAAGCCTCGGCGTGTTGGCCGGAGGCATCGCCCACGACTTCAACAACCTTCTAAGCACCATCTTCCTGAACGTGGACAACATCAAGAATCTCCTGCCCGAAGATACCCTGGCTTCCGAAAGCCTGGAGGTGATCCGCCACGCCGCCAAAAGCTCCGCCGCCCTCTGCCGCCAGATGCTCACCTATTCCGGAAAGGAAATGGGCAACATAAGCTCCATCAACCTGAACAGGACCCTGAACGATATCCGGCAATTGATAAAGGCCTCCATATCCAAGAACGCCGAACTGACATTGGACCTTCCCAAAGCGTTGCCGGATATCAGCGCCGACGCCACCCAGATCCGGCAGGTGATAATGAACCTTGTCACCAACGCCTCGGAAGCTCTTGGAAACGGCGAGGGGAAGATATCCATCAGGACCGGGGAGATTGCCATAGACGGCGGCTCCTATAACGACTACATCCTGTATGAAAACCTGATGGGGGAGAAGCTGGTGTTCCTGGAAGTCAGGGACACAGGGTGCGGCATGGACGAGGAGACGAGAAGGAAAATCTTCGAGCCTTTCTTCTCGACCAAGTTCGCCGGGCGCGGGCTGGGCATGGCCACTGTTTTCGGCATCGTAAGAAAAAGCAGGGGCGCCATAAAAATTTCCAGCGAACCGGGCGAAGGCTCGGTTTTTACAATAATCTTCCCTGCAGCGGCCCAGGAGGCAAAAGAGGAGAGTTTCGAGTTTTCTGTAAGGGAGATATCCAAGGGCGAGGGGACCATCCTGCTGGTGGACGACGAGGAGCATCTGCTGAACTCGTGCGAAATTATCCT
>JAOUNV010000274.1 GCA_029880775.1 Nitrospinota bacterium
TCCTTTGGGCTTGGGGACCTGCAAAAATAGTTTAAAAACAGCTCCTTACTGCTCATTCCGCCCAGAATAGGGGGTCAAAACTCCAATTTCCGTGGTATTATAGAAAATCAGAGTCATGTTTGTCCTGGTGGTCGATGTGTATTCGATCGCCTGGCTGTATATATATGTTTGATTTCGTTGCGAGAGTGGCGGAACTGGCAGACGCGCTGGATTTAGGATCCAGTGGGCAACCGTGGGGGTTCGAGTCCCCCCTTTCGCATATGCTCGCGTCGTCGGATCCCTGCTCATTATGAGTATTCTGGAGAAGTACATTTGAAAATTGAGTTGTCGGAAATCGAGTCTTGCGTGAAGAAACTCACCATCGAGGTTCCCCAAGACAAGGTGGAACAGGAAAAATCCGTTGTATACGCTGAGCTGGCCAGGTCGGCCAACATCCCCGGCTTCAGAAAGGGAAAGGCGCCTAAGAAAATCCTGGAACAGAGATATGGCAAGTCCGCCCTGGGGGATGTGGCCCAAAGGCTGATTCAGGACTCATACCGTCAGGCGCTGGAGGAGAAAAAACTCTCTCCGGTGGGCGACCCTGTTATCGAGGACATATCCTTCGAGGAGAACGCCCCCTTGAGCTTTTCCGCCACGGTGGAAGTGCTGCCGGAAGTGGAGCTGAAGGAATACCAGGGCGCTGTGGTGAAGAAAAAGGTGGCTCAGGTTGCCGACGATGAGGTTGAAAAAACCATCGATCAATATCGCGAGCGAATGGCCCGGCTGGAGCCGGTGGAAGATCGCGCCGCCGAAAATGACGATTTTGTGGTTATGGACTTTAGAGCCACCCGCGATGGTGTCGAAGTGCCCCCCCTCACCGGCCAGGGTAAGCAGGTCCATCTGCAGCCAGACGACATGCTGGAGGCGGTGTATAGCGGAATCCGTGGGATGAAAAAAGGGGAGGAGAAAACCTTCAACGCCGCGCTTCCCAAGGAATTTCCAGACCCAGACCTTGCCGGAGCCGATCTGGAGTTTTATGTAAAGGTAAATGATATCAAGAAAAAAGTTTTGCCGGAGGTGGACGACGAACTGGCCCGGGAAGTATCCGAGTTCGACACTATGACAGCTTTCAGGGAAAGCATCAGCAGGACTATCAAACGACGCAACGAATCGATGGCCGAGAACGACCTGCGCAAAGAGGTCATCGCCTTGCTGATCTCTCAAAACTCCTTCGACCTCCCACCAAAAATGGTGGAAAAAAGGGCCGATGTCCTGGCGGAGCGGACCGAGACCAGATTCCGGGAAAGCGGCGTGGACATGAACCAGGGCCACTATAACCGGAACGATTTCATTGAGCGCTACCGCGAGTCCGCCGAGCTGGAAATCCGCGAGGAGATTATCCTGGCCTCCGTGGCCCGCACGGAAAAGGTGGAAGTGTCCGAAGAAGACCTGACCCGGGAGATCAGCGAACTCTCCCGGATGCTTGGTCAACCGGAGGATGTAATAAAGACCCAGCTTTCCCAGAACGACGGGATGATGGGGCTGTACCAGAAAGTGGTTTTTGACAAGGCCTATAACACGGTCCTTGGTAAATTGAAAATAGAAGAAACCGAAGAGAAGAGCTGACATGAAACCAACCGGACATTTTCCTCATGGGGGATACGCCCTCGGCCAGGAAAGCTTCAATACGCCCCACACGGCCCAGCTGCTGGTGCCCATGGTGGTGGAGCAGACCAATCGCGGAGAACGCGCATACGACATCTATAGCCGGCTATTGAAAGACCGGATCATCTTTTTGGGTACGCCTGTGGACGACTATGTGGCCAACCTCATTATCGCCCAGCTTATCTTCCTGGAAGCGGACGACCCGAACCAGGATGTGTTCTTGTATATCAACAGCCCAGGCGGAATGGTCACCAGCGGAATGGCCATCTATGACACCTTGCAATACATAAAGCCGGACGTGCAGACCATATGCATCGGCCAGGCCGCTTCCATGGGCGCCGTGCTGCTGGCCGCTGGCGCCAAGGGGAAACGTCACACCCTGCCGAACAGCCGGGTGATGATCCACCAGCCTTCCGGAGGGTTCCAGGGCCAGGCCACCGACATCGAGATCCACGCCCGGGAGACCATGAAGATCAAGGAGAAGTTGAACCAGATACTCGCCCATCATACCGGCCAAACGGTGAAGCGGATCACGGAGGACTCTGACCGCGACTACTTTATGAGCAGCTCTGAAGCGAAAGATTATGGTTTGGTGGATGACGTGATCGTCTCCCGGCCGGACACGGTGAAGAAAGCCGCAGACGACTCAAAGGAAGAGAAGGAATAAACCAGCTAGCTGAAAGCGACAGGGCTGTGGCGCATGGGCGCTTAATACGATGTTTAGACGAGAAAAGAACTGAGCTCGAAATTAGAAATAAACCTAAAGAGGAAATATGACTAAGAAAAAGCCAGACGGGGTTTTGCGCTGCTCTTTTTGCGGAAAGAGCCAGGAAGAAGTCACAAAGCTTATCGCGGGGCCCACGGTGTATATCTGCGACGAATGCATCGACGCCTGCAACGAGATCATCCTGGAGGAAACCAGCCAGACCAAGGAGACCACCCATCAGCGCCAGCTTAAACCGAGCGAAATCTTCGATAATCTAAACGACTACGTGATCGGGCAGAACAGGGCGAAGAAGATCCTCTCTGTGGCTGTGTATAACCACTATCGCAGAATTGAGGCCCCCACCGGCGCCGACGAGGTGGAACTGCAGAAAAGTAACATCCTGCTGATCGGCCCCACTGGCGCCGGAAAGACTCTCCTTGCCCAGACCATGGCCAAGAAGCTGAACGTCCCCTTCGCCATAGTGGACGCCACCACCCTCACCGAAGCCGGATATGTGGGCGAGGATGTGGAGAATATTATCCTGAGGCTGTTGCAAGCGGCGGATTATGACCTGGAGCGGGCGGAGCGAGGAATCATATACATAGACGAAATCGACAAGATATCCCGCCGAGGAGAGAATCCCTCCATCACGAGGGATGTCTCTGGCGAGGGTGTGCAGCAGGCCCTGCTGAAGATCATAGAGGGGACCCTCGCCTCTGTCCCCCCCCAGGGAGGACGCAAGCATCCCCACCAGGAGTTTGTGCAGGTCGATACCTCCAATATCCTTTTCATCTGCGGTGGCGCTTTCGTGGGGCTGGACAAGGTGATCGAAAGCCGCATCGGAAAGAAGATGATGGGTTTCGGCGCAAAGCTGCGAGACAAGGGAGACCTGAACCTGGGCGAAGTGCTCAACCAGGTGCGCCCGGAAGATCTGCTCAAATTTGGGCTGATCCCGGAATTTATCGGCCGGCTGCCGGTGGTGGCCACACTGCACGAACTGGACGAGGATTCTATGGTGCGGGTGCTCACAGAGCCGAAAAACGCCGTAACAAAGCAGTTTATCCGTTTCTTCGAGCTGGAGCGGGTTCTACTCAAATTCACCGATGGCGCCTTGAAAGCTGTGGCCAGGGAAGCGGTGCGAAGAAAGACCGGCGCCAGGGGGCTGCGCAGCATCCTGGAAGAGGCCATGCTCGATACTATGTACGACTTGCCCAGCCGAAACGATGTGGTGGAATGCATCGTCACGGAGGAGGTCATAACCAAGCGGGCCGAACCGCTGTTGCTGTATAAGAAAACTGACGAGAAACAGGCTAGCTGACTTACATCAGGCCCGATGAGGTTCTGCAAGGGTCCTCATCGGGGCCGGTGTTTCAGCTACGCCCCTGCAACCATATGAAAAAAGTAATAATTCCCGGTTCCGTCTGGGGCCAGGCGCTGCCGTTGCTTCCCCTGCGGGATCTGGTGATCCTGCCGGGGACCACTGCGCCATTATTGGTGGGTAGATCCCGCTCCATCACGGCGGTGGAAAGAGCCCACGCCGCCGGCGGGCTTATCATGCTCTCCACCCAGAAAAGCTCCC
>JAOUNV010000277.1 GCA_029880775.1 Nitrospinota bacterium
TTTTCGCTTCCGCCAAGATCGTGGGGATCGATATCCCTTTCACCCAGGAGCGGATAAACGACGCGATCCTGGAGACCATCCGGGTGAACGAACTGGAGGAGGGGTATATCCGTCCTCTGGTGTTTCTGGGAGACAACCGCCGTGGACTGAACACCACCGGCGTATCCACCAAAGTGGCGGTGGCGGTGTGGCGCTGGGGCGCCTACCTGGGGGAGGAGGCGCTGGCCAACGGAATCCGCGTGAAAGTGGCCAGCTTCGCCCGCCATCATGAGAACGTGTTCATGACCAAGGCGAAGGTGTGCGGCGCCTATGTGAACTCCATCATGGCCAAGCTTGAGGCCGTGAAGGCGGGATATGACGAGGCGCTGCTGCTGGACGTGGCGGGCCATGTGGCGGAAGGCTCCGGCGAAAACATCTTTATCGTGCGTAACGGCAAGTTGAAAACCCCGCCGCTGACATCGGTGCTGGAGGGGATCACCCGCGACGCAGTGATCACCATCGCGCGCGACATGGGCCTTATGGTGGAGGAGCAATATTTTTCCCGCGACGAGGTGTATATCGCCGACGAGGCGTTTTTCACCGGCACAGCCGCCGAGCTGACCCCTATCAATTCGCTGGACGATAGAGTGATCGGCCAGGGGGGGATGGGGCCGGTAACCAGGAAGTTGCAGACGGCTTACTTTTCCGCCTTCCGCGGAGAGGCTGCCGAATATGATAATTGGCTGACATACTTGGACCAGGCTTGACAATGGCATGGTCGGTTTTATATCAGCGCAAGGAAATTTGTGTGCTCTACAGGCAAAAGCATCGGGAGGTTAGTTGAAAATGCCGATATACGAATATGAATGTCAGAAGTGCGGTGAGCAGTTCGAAGTGACGCAGAGGATGTCCGATCCGGTCCTGAAAACGCACAAGAATGAGGCGAAATGCGGCGGCAAGGTGGTGAAGCTGATGAGCGCCAATACCTTCCACCTGAAAGGGACCGGCTGGTATAAGACCGATTACGCCAAACCGGACCAACAGGCCAAGGCTGACCAGCAGGCCAAGGCTGGCGCGGGGAAGGATAAAGCGGAAACGAAGGACGCTGGCGCGACAAAGGAATCGACCGAGAAGAAGGATACTTCCACCAGCAAGGACTCGGCTGGAACAAAGGAGACCCCCGCCAAAAAGGAATCCACCTCCAAGAAGGAATCAGCCAAAGCTTCCACCGATTGAGGGGGGGATGGGCGCCCTTGGTGGGCGTTGGCTCAAGACGTATCCGTGATCTGTTCATCACCTATTGCCCGTAGCCCCAGCACTACAAGAGGCGATCTTTTTTCGTGTAGGTGTCAATCAAGCCCAAAGCCTCTGGACAGGATGGTAATCCTCTGTTATACTTATACTTGCAAACGAAACAAACAGGGTGACAAGTGGTGGGCAAGACAGGGCTTTTTGGGTTGGCGCTTCTCTGCGCGTCGTTTCTCCTTCCTGCGCCCGTGCAGGCCGGGTACTTCATGTTGATGGACCAAAATGGCGACGTCTCCTTCACCGACACCCGCCCCAACCAAAGCTCTCGCTTGGTGGTGGTGAAATATGTCTACAACAATAGCAAATCCTATGTCGGCAAGCCCGGCTCCTACAGGTTTTCCAGGGCGTATGACCATATCATCACCGCCGCCGCCCATAGAAACAGCCTGGATCCGATGCTGGTGAAGTCGGTCATCAAGGTGGAGTCCGACTTTAACCGTTTCACCACTTCCTCCAAGGGCGCCAGGGGGCTGATGCAGCTGATGCCCAACACAGCCAGAAACCTAGGGGTGACCAATTCCTTTGACGCGACGCAGAATATAAACGGCGGGGCAAAGTATTTGCGCAAAATGCTCAAACGCTTCGACGGAAACACCAAGCTGGCGCTGGCCGCATATAACGCCGGCCCCACGGCGGTGGAGACTTATGGCGGAGTGCCTCCTTACAAGGAGACGATGCGCTACATCACAAAGGTTATGAAGGCCTACACCAGCCTCACCGGCCATCGCTACCCCTTGGCTGCCAATCAAAGATCCTTTGCTAAGTCAAAAAAGGCGGCCAAGCTATATAAATCGATCACGGCGGATGGCGTCCTGGTCTTCTCCGACAAGCCGATTCAAGGTAACAGAATAGTGGAGGATTAGGGCTCTCTGGCGCTGCTTCTCTTTTCCCTGGCGGCCATGGCCGCTTCCGCTTTCTCGATCCGCTTCATTATCCTGGCGCACTCATCCAGCCGGTCACGGTCGGAGCATACATTTGACTTCTGCTTGAGCAGTTTGTTGTGTTTCATGCTCGCCCCGGACATGTCCAACGCCCCCATCCCAACCCGGAACATCAGCGCCGCTCCCACCACGGCGACGGCCAATAGCAGCAGCAACAGGCCGGAGGAGCCTTTTCGGCTTTCCGGCGCATCGGCGATCATGGCCTTTTGTGTAGCCTGGTGGGGCTGGACTGATCAGTCGGAGTCACAGTCATCTGGTCGATATTCACATGGGCAGGCGCGGAGGCGGCGAACCATACGCACTCGGCCATATCCTTGGATGTCAACGGGGTGAAACCCTCCATCAGCTTCCCCACGGCCTCGCTGTTTCCCCGGAACCTGGTCAGCGCAAATCCTGTGTCGGTGATGCCGGGGTCTATGTTGGTGACTCTGATTCCGGCGCCGAGGGTGTCCTCCCGCAGGCATTTTAAAAACATCCTGATCCCCTCCTTGGCGGAGGCGTATGCGGCCGAGCCGGGATGGGGGAACAATGCCGCCAGGGCGCCTATGTTGATGATATGCCCGTTCCCTCGCTCCTTCATGCCCGGCAGGATGGCGCGAACCAGCGCCATGGGGCCGAAATAATCAGTCTCCACCATGGTCCGCCATTCCTCCAGATTCCCCTGGTCCGCAGGCTCCCTGCCCAGGGCCACCCCCGCGCAGTTGATCAGCACATCCACTCTGCCAAACCGCTCCTGGGCGGCTTGGGCGAAAGCCTCAATGGAAGGAAGAGAGGCCAGGTCCAGGGCGGAGGTCATCACCTGATCCCGGTTTTCCATGGAGAGCGCCAGCTTTTCGATATTATCCACGGATCTTGCGCCAAGGGCCAGTCTGTAGCCTTCTTTGGCGAACCTGCGGGCCACCTCCATTCCCATTCCGCTGGAAGCCCCTGTCACAATCGCCACTTTCGCCGATTCTTTCACTATATCCATCCTTTAAGTTAGTTGCATCATTAGCCATGGGCCAAAACCATCGGCCACCCGGACCTTGCGTAACAATCTATGAGATATAAACGCCGGACGCAATGATTTATGGGGGGACGCCATTTGGAAACCTGGCGGCTGGCGGTTGGGCTCTTTTGTATAGGGGCGAAAAAAAACCGGGCCCGCCTGCGCGGACCCGGCTACTAATCTTTCTTCGCAGTCAGGATTACCTGTCGATACCGCCATCGATAGCGGCCGGGCGGACTGCCATAGCTTCGAAACCAGCGGCTTTGGCCTTTGCCTTATTGCCGGAGGCTTTAAGCTCGTTATGATACGCGGTGGCGCCTTCGATGCATTTGAGGGCATAGTCAAACGCGTATGGAATGCCGGCGCCCCTGGGGGAGAAGCCGCCAAGGATGACGCCCACAGTGGCCGCCTCGAAGATCTCCGGAATGCTGGCCCCGTTCTCGCAGGCCGGGATAACGTGGACGATACACTTGGAGGACATGGTGCCCACGCCACCGGCCATGAACATCAGCTCTTTGACTTTCTGGCTCAGGGCGCCATCGGAGAAAACTGTGGAGTAATAGTTGCCAAAACACACGCCGGCGTCTGGGCTGACGGTGTTGATGATTTTAAACATGCGCGGGTTAAAGCCGGATACGGCATCCATGTATTCATTGGCTTCCGCGTCGTTCATCTGGCCAGACAATTCT
>JAOUNV010000276.1 GCA_029880775.1 Nitrospinota bacterium
CCTTTTACATTCCGTTTCTCCTTCTGCCGATACGATCCGCACCACTTTGCCATGGTGGGCCACCACGCGCCCCACCTGGCGGTTTTCCGGATCCTGCGGGACGATGGATGCCAGGGGATTGATGGGGGGCTCAGTCATCAGGCGCCCACTATTTCAGCTTTTCCTTCAGTATGCTGTTCACCATATCCGGGCTGGCCGTGCCTCGGGTCGCCCGCATCACCTGCCCGACAAAAAACCCGATCAGCTTCACCTTGCCAGCCTTATAGTCCGCCACCTGAGTGGGATTGGCGGCCAGGATCTTGTCCACCTCCGCCTCTATAGATGATGTGTCGGTGATCTGAGCGAGCCCCTTTTCCTCCACCACCTTTTCCGGATCCTTGCCGGATGTGGCCATCTCCTCGAAAACGGTTTTGGCGATCTTTCCGCTGATGGCGCCAGACTCTATCATCCCCACCATCTTGGCCAGCATGGCGGGTGTCACGGGAATGGTATCCGGCGCCGCCCCTTTTTCCTTCACCACACGCAGCACTTCGCCCATCACCCAGTTGGACACCACCTTCGGGCTCTTGGCTCCCTTGGCCGCCTCCTCGAAATAAGCCGCAGTGACGCGAGTGGCGCACAGCACCAGGGCGTCATATTCTGGCAGGCCGTAGTCCGCCATAAACCTTTGCGCTTTCGCGTCCGGCAGCTCCGGCAGCTCGCTGCGGACTTGCTCCACCCACTCGTCGCCGATAACGAGCGGCGGCAGGTCCGGGTCGGGGAAATATCTGTAGTCGTGGGCCTCTTCCTTGCCCCGCATGGAGATGGTCCTGTCGTTCTTTTCATCATACAGGCGAGTCTCCTGGACCACCGTGCCTCCCTCATCCAGCAAGGCGCATTGGCGCTTGATCTCAAAGTCTATCGCCTTTTGCAGATAGCGAAAGGAATTCACGTTTTTGATCTCCGCGCGGGTGCCGAATTCCTTTTGCCCCACCGGACGGACTGATATGTTGGCGTCGCAGCGCAGGGAGCCCTCTTCCATATTGCAGTCGGAGACCTCCAGGTATTGCAGAATGGTTTTCAGCTTGTCCATATAGCGCCGCGCCTCCTCCGAGGAGCGGATATCAGGCTCAGAGACAATCTCCAGCAGAGGAACTCCGGCCCTGTTCAGGTCCACATAACTTGATGAAGGGTCGCCCAGGTTCTCGCCATGGATCAGCTTTCCCGCGTCCTCTTCCATATGTATCCGGGTAATGCCGATTGTCTTGTGGGCGCCATCCACCAGGATATCCAGCTTGCCGCCATCCACTATCGGCAGGTCGTATTGGGAAATCTGATATCCTTTCGGCAGGTCGGGATAGAAATAGTTTTTCCTGTCAAACTTGGTCCATTTGGCGATTTTGCCGCCGACGGCCAAGCCCACCTTTATTGCGCGATGGGCGACTTGCCGGTTGAGCACCGGCAGCACACCAGGCATGCCTATGCAGACCGGACACGTGTTGGAGTTCGGCTCCGCCCCGAAACTGGTGGAGCAGGAACAGAATATTTTTGATTTAGTGGAAAGCTGGACATGCGTCTCCAGCCCTATTACCGCTTCGTATTCCATATTTTCCCTTGAGTGGCCGACCCGGGCGCGGATTTGCTTCAGCGCCGCCAATGGCCGATTTAATGACAATTCAAATTTAAGTTGAGTTAGTATATATGAGATTCTAACCGGTTTGGCAATTCGCAAGACAACTTTATGGACACTCGAGCAGGGGAGAAGTCCGGCGCCACCATAGCTCTCACCAGCGCCGAGAGAGTGACAAACGAACTAGAGCAGCTTAAGAACAGGTTGTTTCTCTCAACCGCCTGTGTTCTGTGGCTAGTGGTTGTGAGACATGCCGGAGGGATGGAGGCGTTGCTCCCTGTGGGGGTTCTTGCGATCGTGTACTACGTCGGCCAGACGGCGGCTTATTTCGATATGCGACGCGAGCCTCAAAGGGATGCGCGGGTCTTTTACCTCCTCACCCTCGATTGCGTGGCAGCCGGTTTCGGGATATGGCTGGATAACTTTCCATTCTCCCCGATCTTCTTTGGCTACCTTATTGTGCTGATGGGGGCCACCGCCAGGTATACGGGAAAATTCGCTCGGTACGCCCTCTTCTTATCCATCGGCGTATATTCCTCTTTTCTGGCGCTATACCTGCTCACCGGGAGGGGGGAGGTGGGGCCGGCCCTCCAATGGCCTATGGAGGCGGGGAAGATTATGGCCCTCATTTTTCTCCCCTTGATTCTGCGGCCATTGGTGGAGCGCAAAAATAGAGTGGAGCGGGGGGTGCTGGAAATCGCCGAGATGGTGCGAAACCATAAAATGGGTGATGAGCTGTTAAAGTTTGATCCTCCCCAGGATGAGGCGCTGCGAGTCCTCACAGACCATTTGCGCCTGCTGAGTGAACAGGTGAAGGACAAGCAGGGGATAATCTCCAGCCGGATGACTATGCTGGAGAGCCTGGCGGAGAAAAGCCTGAAAAAGCTTCGGGACGAGGTTGCCCAGTCCAAATCCTCCGATAAGCTGAAAACCGAATTTCTCAACATGCTCCATCACGAGCTTCGCACACCATTGCACCACATTATCGGTTTCTCAGAAATCCTGGAAAAGCAAAACACCGGCGAGGACGCCAGCTTCCGGATGGTGGGCATCATCAAGAACAGAGCCACGGAGCTTTTCGATAACCTTGAAAAACTCACTTCCCTATCCACATTGATGTCGGAACAACGACCACTGGAGCTCAATCCTGTAAATATCATAGACCTTGCCAGCGAAATCGTGGATGAACTGGAGGGGGAGAAGTCCGGCAAAAGAATCCGCATTGACTACCAGATACAAGCTGAAACCTCAAACGTACTGCTGGATTACGATGTGGTTCGCAGTATCCTGCTGGAGCTTTTGAGCAACGCGCTCAAATTTTCCCCGCCGGGAGGCCAGGTGGACCTGGGGGTGGCCTATAACAGCGCCCAACTGACAATTACTGTGGCGGACCAGGGAAAAGGTTTTGGCGACAAGGGTATGGAGGAGGTGGCGTTCGAGCTGTTCCGGCAAGGCGATGGTGGGTTAAACCGCAAATCGGAAGGACTGGGAGTGGGGCTGTTTCTGGCAAAACAACTTGCGACCCTGCATAGAGGAACCATCGAAGTGAGTAACAGAAAAGAGGGGGGCGCGATGTTCACAGTCACCATCCAGGCCTCCCCCCTGATCATGCGTGGGGATGAATCAGCGGAGCCCCACAATAGCCAATAATGTATTGTTAGGGAACAGATAACCATTGCGCTCCAGGCCCGCAACCGTTATTATTTATGCCATGGAGGCTGAAAATCATGCTCAAAATGTACACGGTGATGGCGCCGGAAAGAGATCTGAGACCGGGTGAACAGCTATTTGCCCAGGGGGACTGGGGGGATAAATGCTTCATCATACAGAAGGGGAGCATTCACCTATATCACAACCAACGGCTCTTCGCCATGATTCCCCAAGGGGAGATACTGGGGGAGATGGCGCTAATCGAGGAAAACAAACGGTTCGCCACCGCCAGGGCGGGCAAGGACGGCGCCAAGCTTTATGAAATATCCAGGGACCGGTTCCTGAAGCTAGTGAAGGAAAGACCAGAGTTCTCGCTGGAGATTCTCAAGTGTATGTCCAACAGGTTGCGAACCTGGGGATCGATGAACGTGCGCTAGCGTCAATGGCCCTAGGGCCTCAGTCGGCGCATTGCTTCTCCACCCCCGTCACGGGAAGCGCGCCTGTGGTCCCCTCCCCCATCGCCCTCCGCAGCTCCGCGGCGCCGGAATGGTGATACACCGCCAAGGCGCCCACCACCATCAGCCCAGCCATGAACGAGCCTATGTCTGGTATCTCGCCGAACAGCGCAGCGCCATAGAGCAGCGAG
>JAOUNV010000278.1 GCA_029880775.1 Nitrospinota bacterium
AACGCATTTCCCAGGTTGTTCTGGGTTGTGGCCCACTGTTGCGGTGAAGTATCTCGCTTCCATACTTCCAATGCTTTGTTGTATTCATCGGCAGCTTTCAGATACAGCGGAACGGGATCGAAGGAAGATGCCGCCATTTTACTAAGAACCAAGCCTCGATAGAATGCCGCCTCGGTGTTGTGGACAGTCTTCAGATATTTAAGCGTATCGGCATATTTCCCGGCCCGGAGGAAGGAAAGCCCGGTGACCAGCGCCACCATATCCGCTGTTTCCCTCGCCTTGATCTTTTTCAATTCCAGGTATGTCGGCTCCTGCGGTCCTGCGCTGGTTGTGCCGGATACAATCTCTCTTTCCTGGATTTCCTTATTAGCGAACTTCTCAATAATGGCGATTTTCGGTTCAATACAAAGCTCCCCATCTTCAAGCTCGATATCCCCGAAGAGAACCAGGTGGGCCAGAGTTTGTGGGGCCTTGCCCAACCGCCGGGCCGCATCTTCCATTGTCTCCCCCGGCTCCGGTTCGATCTTACCGTGCAAAGAGCAGACCTCCATCGGCGCGCCATCTTTAATTTTGGATTTCAGTTCCCGCTCTATACGCTTGGCGAATGCGGCGCCTCTCTCTCTGACCTCGTCACCCAGCTCATTGAAGTGAGCGATAAGAACAACCAGCCGATGCTCATGGAGTGTTGGCTTCAACACGTATACTGTGAACTGAGCCAAACCTGAGGCAATTACGATAAGGATGGCGACAAGGAGAAAGTCTAAATCAAGCAGCACATCCTTGAACTTGGCAATCTCATGATATTCCTTGAAAAGCCAATACCATATAGGTAAAAGAAAAAAGGGAATCGAAAGCGGCCATAGGCCTTTCTCTAAAGCATATTCTTCCGCCTTGTCTATTATCTTGCTCACGCCATAACCCCAATCATCCCATCGGTAATATTCCCCGTACAATCATACCTCAATCCACCACCTCCGCCCATCCCTCCGGCTGATACTCCCGCTGGATGCGGATCATGTAGTCATCCTTCGGCAGGTCGATCTTCTCATGTTGCTCGTGGGTCAGCGCGGCGGTATCCGACAGCACCCGCAGATATAGAACACCCTCATGCTCATAAAGCTGGGCCGAGCCCTCGGTGATACTATGCGTGTGGCCGGTGGCCTCTCCCTTTGCCAAGGTCAGGTGATCCAGACGCAAGGCGCCCCTCGGCGTGGCGGACCCGCAAAACAGAATCACATCCCCCTGTCTGTATGCATTCATCGCAACTTGTTCCATTGTTGAATCATGTCTCTTTTATAAATCTCACGCTTCCCGTTTCGTCGTGCAAAGTCCATCGCCGCGCCTGTTCGCATGTGTTCATCTCCGGCGGCACCCGCAGCACATAATCGGCGCCGGTGGAGGGATCGCTCACTTTCAAAAGCATAATCGGCTCTTTGCTATTATAATATACATACTCCTCATCGTCATCCCGCCGCTCGATCATATACAGCCGCATATCACCCTCCTGATGAACCAGGCTCGCGTTTTTCTCCTCCCGCAGCAGCCTCTCGTAGTCCATCTTTTCCATCAGCAGGCGCCGCTCCGCCTGGTTGCCGCTTTGCAACAGCCAATCCAGCTTCCACCGCTCCGGCGCCTCCGCGCCCCACTCCGCCGGCAGCAAGGTTCCCTCCACCGCATGGACTTGCCACCCGTCCCGATACTCCATGGCGGGCGCCCCTTCAGCGGAGAGCCGCCCCTGCGTGTCCAGCCGTATGGCCGTGGGCCCCTCGGTGAAGATCACCACATTACCCAGAGGGATCCACCATCCCAGGTTTTGCGCCAGTGTATAGTTCGCTTTGGCGATCTCGTCCGAGCCAGGCGGCTGATCGTATTTAACTCCCAGCTCACCTTTCCGCCACTTGTAGGCGATTTCATATTCCAGCAGTTCCGGCGCTCCATGACGCCCCGCTATCGACCCGATCACATCAAAAAACGAAGGAACATTTTTCATAATTGTCCTCTCGTAGAGCTTCATCCACTCCTGTGGGACATCACCCTGCCCAGGCTCCGGCTGCGCTGCGCCAGGCCCCATGAATAGCTGCGGCGCCTGCGTCTTAATGCTTGCATATACATCGCCCCACGCGGCCCACACCCCAGCAGGCGAGGAGCGCATTTCCCGCCGAAGCTTGCTTGCCACCAGGGAGCGGATGAGCGCCATACGTTTGATTTCATGGGACACTTCCGCCATGGCGGCGCGGTGCATTGTCAGCTCCTCACCAGAGCCTGGTATATACACATGATCGTTGAGCATCGCCGGAAACATGGGGGCCGCCATCTGGATTCGAGCTTCGTCATCGCTGTCGACGCAAATAATGCTCAGCGCCACCGCCGCCTGGAATGGGGAATCTAGCCACACAAAAGAAGGCGCCGCCAACCCACAAGCCTGGTATAAACGTGTGGCGGCTTCCTGGCACTTCTCCCTCTGCGCCGGGGCGGTGGAGAAGAATACGCGCCGCCACTTGGCCGCATATCGGCGGGCGCCCACCGCCTGATCGTGGGTCAGAATATTGTCATAATCCACCGTGGTCACGGCCAGCAGATCCTCTTCCTTCATTTGGCGAAGCCAAGGGACGCCGAGCACCATCGTCACGGCCGCGGCCACCCCCAGGCTGGCCCACCCCAAAGAGGGGACGATCAGGACCAGCGCCATCGCACAGAGGGCAAAGACTATGATTGCGGCGATCTTGTCATAGCCAATCCAGTTTAGGAAGTTTTTGATCATGGTCTCCATCTTTAGACATGCCAAGCGACCTTCGCCCTGGCGATCCCATTATAGGCAAACTTTCCCCCTGGCGCCCAATTCATCACCGGTGGGCATGTTGCATATTTCTGATGCTACCGCCATAATCATGAAAACCGATTGGGATTCCAGAAAGTAAGATGACAGCCATTGCCAACACGCTACTGAGGTACCAGGACTTCACCTTGGTATTTATTCTGCTCTTCTTCTGTGTTATCGGGCTGGCCGTCACCTTCCTGTTCATCATCGATACATTTACAAAATGGCGCGGGCTGGGCGCTTCTTTTCTGGGTAGGCTGGAAAAGGTTTTCATATTCTTGGACGCATGGGCCATAAGCAGGAAGGCTTTCATAACCAAACATCCCTATGGTCTCTTGGTTATTTTATTTTTAGTTGTTATTTTCTTGGTCGGGATTGTCCCGATGTTCGCGGAATATTTATATTCGGACCTAGGAACCAAAAAGGGCCAGAAACATCCCTTCGATGTTGTCAACGAATCCCGCAAAACCATCGCCCAAATCATCGGCGGGATAGTGGCCATCGTGGCGTTCTATTTCATGTGGGAGCGCAACCGGCTGACCGCCCAGGGGCAGATAACGGAGCGATTCACCCAGGCGGTGGAGCAACTGGGGAACAAGGAAAGTATCGCCATCCGGCTGGGAGGGATATACGCGCTGGAGAGGATCGCCCGAGACAGCAAGGAGGACCACTGGTCCGTGATGGAGGTGCTGACCGCCTACGTGCGGGAAAAGTGCCCGGTGGAGGAGGAGGTAGCCGAGGCGGAGGCCGCAGAAACAAAAGAGGGGGCGGAGGCGCCAAAGACTGAAAAGAAGCGGGAACTTCCTAAGGATATCCAGGCGATTCTGGATGTGATCGGCAGACGTGAGCATACGGATATAGAAGGTGATCGGAAAATCAATCTGGCTAGGACCGACCTTCGCGGCGCGTTTATGGGCAAGAAGGGGGAGCAGGAAGTCAATTTCAGGAATGCGATTTTCTATGGCTCCGACTTGCGGGGAGTGCCTTTAATTGGAGCGAAGCTGCAGGGGGCGAACTTGATAGACGCGAAGCTGCAGGGGGCGAACTTGATAGACGCGAAACTGCAGGGGG
>JAOUNV010000279.1 GCA_029880775.1 Nitrospinota bacterium
CAGCTTTACTACCAGGTCCGCACCACCGATGAAATTTATAAGTGTCCTCATTGTGATAGATTCCTATATCATGTGCCGGAGCCGAAGCCGGAAAATGGAGAGGACGGCAAGGCTGAAGAGAAGAAACAGGGTTAGAATATAACTCGGGGCAAAGAGGTCGCCGGGCGGCCGCTGGCTTATGGGCTTGTCCACAAGTGGGCTCGCCCATAAGCGGGAGGAAAGTCCGGACATCACAGAGCACGGCACTCTCTAACAGAGAGCGGGGGCGACCCCAGGGAAAGCGCAACAGAAAATATACCGCTAACCTTCAGCCGCAAGGCCGGGGGCAGTAAGGTTGAAATGGCGAGGTAAGAGCTCACCGCAGCCGTGGCGACATGGCTGGCACTGCAAGCCCTGCCTGATGCAAGGCCAAATAGGAAAGCGATTCCTCCAAAAGAGGATGAAGGGTTGCTCGCCCGGCGCTTTCGGGTAGGCCGCATGACCTCGTCGGCAACGACGCGGCTAGATGAATGGCCGCCGCCACCCAGAGATGGATGGGACAAAATCCGGCTTACAGGCGGCCTCTTTGCCTTTTATTAAAAGAACAAAAGAGATGAATGAAGGAATTGTATATCTGATTGGAGCGGGTCCTGGAGACCCTGGGCTCATCACTATCCGCGGAAGGGACCTTATCACCCAAGCAGATGTGGTGGTGTACGACTATCTGGCCAACCCCAAGTTTTTGAACTACGCCAAGCCTGGCGCGGAGATCATCTATGTGGGGAAAATGGGTGGATGCCACACCAAAACCCAGGACGAGATCAACGAGATCATTGTGGACCGGTGTCGAAACGGAAAGACCATCGCCCGCCTGAAAGGGGGCGACCCATACATCTTTGGCCGTGGTGGGGAAGAGGCCGAGGAGCTGGTTAAAGCCGGGCTAAGGTTTGAGGTGGTCCCGGGTGTCACCGCCGCCTCCGCCGCCACCGCATACTCCGGCATCCCACTTACTCACAGAGACCACACAGCCTCCGTGGCTTTCATAACCGGGCACGAAGACCCGACCAAGGATCAGTCGAAGATCCAGTGGGACAAGCTGGCCACCGGTGTGGGCACCCTGGTGTTTTATATGGGTATAAAAAACCTGCCTAACATAGTGGAAAACCTGGTGAATAACGGAAGAAGTCCGGACACTCCATGCGCCGTCATTCATCGCGGTTCCACCCCGGACCAACGCACCGTCACCGGGCCCTTGTCGCAAATAGCCAGGATCGCTTCTGAAGCCGGTATCAAACCCCCTGCCCTCACCGTTGTGGGGGAGGTAGTTGGCCTCAAGAGCACGCTGGACTGGTTTGAGACAAAACCGCTGTTCGGCAGGAAGATCGTGGTCACCCGCGCCAGAGAACAGGCCTCCGGTTTCGCCAGCGCATTGGAGGAGTCGGGCGCCGATGTTATCGAGTTTCCCACCATAGAAATCGTCCCCCCAAAATCGTGGGACAGCCTGGATAAGGCCCTGGACCAACTGGCGAGCTACGACTGGATCGTGTTCACCTCGGTCAACGGCGTTGGGCATTTCGTCAAACGTCTCTTTGAAAGGGATATGGATATCCGCGACCTTAAGGGGCTAAAGGTGCTCTGCATCGGACCGGCCACTGCGGACGCGGTACGGGCCCTTGGTGTGCGGGTGGATTTCGTGCCGAAGGAATATCGGGCGGAGTCGATCATCGAGGGGATGGGCGAGGAGAATATTCGCGGCAAGAACATACTCATCCCCAGGGCAAAAGTGGCCCGCGAAGTGTTGCCGGACGAAATGCGCAGGCTGGGCGCCCAGGTCACCATCGCAGAGTGCTACGAGACGATCAAGCCGGAGTCGAACAAGGAGAAGGTCCGTAAGCTTTTCGAGGAGAAGAAGATAGACGCGGTCACTTTCACCTCCTCCTCCACGGTGGAGAATTTCATGGGTATGTGGGGCAAGGAGGATGGGCTGAAACTTTTGAACGGCGTTACTGTCGCCTCCATAGGGCCGATCACATCGGACACCGCCAGGGGGCTGGGGCTGAAACCTGATATCGAGCCGGAGAAATACACTACCGCAGCCTTGACTGAGGCGCTCAAAGCGCATTTCGCAAAATAGATAATTTCACGGCCCAGTAGTTTTGCCTTCGGGAAATCAGTTGAAATTTCAATCCTGCGTTTTGCGCACAATTGGTCTTTTTCTTGACATCTCATGAATCATTGAAATACAATCCAAAAAAATGACGGAGGTGTCTATGACTAGTTTTTCCAGGCTGATATCGGCCCTTGCTTTCACCACTCTTGTTTTCATGTCCGCTTGTGGCGGAGGTGGCGGCGGCTCAAAAAGCTCTCCATGGGTAGGCTCATGGTTGTTGCAAACAGTCAACGGAGCTGACGTTTCCAGCCTTCGGCTCATCTACATATTTTCCGAGACGACCATCCATGTGGACGCCACCGCCTATAACTGCACATCGGACGTCGATTTTTCATCCGATGGAACCACCTACACAAGCGTGGTCACAGGCGGCGACTGCCCCGGAATCGGAAATACCAGTTCCGGAACTATCTCCTTCGAGGGGAATTCGATGACAATCCATGAAACCGAGTATAGAGGGGAGCCGATAGACTCCCTGGATGTTTTCACCCGGATGTAGCGCCCCCGGTTTTTTGCATAAGTGGCCGGGTCAGCCGTTGCCAATTTGGAACCTCGCCTCCCACCCCGCCTCCATACTTAATTGCGGGCAAATAGAAGCGATTTTGCCAATATCGATTAGTAGCGTTACATTGTAACAACACCATAAGAGTGACGGCCGGAAACCGCCCAAGAAACTGTTGCGCTATGTTATGTGTCATGATTTACTGTATAAAAACATTGGTATGGCGGTTTTGCGGGCGAGACAATAAGACAGATCACCATTCAATATTGCCGCGGATTCTCCAGGAGGATTAACAATGAGAGTACTGACCAGGTCCGATTTCGACGGATTGGCTTGTTGTGTGCTGCTAAAGGAAGTGGGAGCAATGGATGACGTTACGTTCGTCCATCCAAAGGATATCCAGGACGGCAAGGTGGCTGTCAGCGCCAACGACATACTCGCCAACGTTCCATATGTGGAAGGATGCGGCATGTGGTTCGACCACCACTCAAGCGAGGAAGAACGCCACAGCATTAAGGATTTTAAAGGGGAATCTCGTCTGGCTCCATCGGCCGCCAGAGTGATATACGACTACTACGGCGGCAAGGAAAAGCTGGGGCATCTGGAAGAGTTTGTGCAAAATGTGGACAAGGCGGACTCGGGCCAGTTCACGCAAGAGGAAATACTCAACCCCGAGGGGTGGGTTCTGCTTTCTTTTATCATGGATCCGCGCACCGGCCTGGGCCGATACCGCGACTATCGCATCAGCAACTACAACATCATGATGGATATGATCGGATATTGCGCCCGCAAATCGATCGACGAAATCCTTGCCATCCCCGACGTGGTGGAGAGGATCGAGCGCTACAACAGCCAGGAAAAAGAATTCGAGGAGATGATCAAAAAGCACACGACCACTGATGGCGCTGTTATCATCACCGACCTACGTGGGCTGGATGAGATCAAGACCGGAAACAGATTCGTCATCTACGCACTCTATCCAGAGCAGAATATTTCCATATGGCTGATAGACGGCAGACAAAAAATCAACGCCGTTTTTGCGGTGGGCCACTCCATTCTTAACCGTACATCAAAGACCAACGTTGGCAGCTTGATGCTGCGATACGGAGGAGGCGGCCACGCAAAGGTGGGCACATGCCAGGCGCCCTACGCCGACGCGCCCAGGGTTCTTCGGGAATTGGTGGAGCAAATGAAGTCTGACGGGTGAGCTAGCGCGCCGAGCCGCCCTGG
>JAOUNV010000039.1 GCA_029880775.1 Nitrospinota bacterium
TATGGTAGAACTAAGTATTTAGGTGAGACCAGCGGTCAAGGGGGTGTGACGCTGCGGACTTCAATCATCGGCCATGAGCTGGGCACAACCAGTGGCCTATTGGAATGGTTTTTGTCGCAACAGGGAGAAGTCTTGGGGTACACAAAGGCTGTTTTTTCCGGGTTCCCCACCGTAGAGTTGGCGGATGTAATCCAGGAGCATATTATACCAAACTCCAGTCTTTGCGGCGTGTACAACGTAGCTTCTGAACCTATATCTAAATACGATCTGATCGGACTTATGGCAAAGGAATACGGCAATCAAGTCGATATCAAACCGGATGACAAAGTGCGGGAGGATCGCTCGCTAGATGGCGCAAGATTCACAGAGAAAACAGGATACAAGCCTCCTGATTGGGCAGAACTGGTGAGGAAAATGAGGAATCATTATCTTGCCGAAGATATATACATGTATAAACGTAGCGAGGATAAGCGCTGATGCCTATATTTAAAGACAAAGTAGTAGTAATCACAGGCGGGACGGGATCACTGGGGAAAACGCTGGTCCGCCGCCTTCTCTCGCGCAAAGAGGATAAGCCCAGGAAAGTTATAATATTCTCAAGAGACGAAGCTAAGCAACATTTTATGAGAGTGTCCTATCTTCATAAAGCCAAAGCGACCGACGAAGTGATTTATGACAACTTCCGCCGGATTCTGGAATTTAGAATCGGGGACGTTCGCGACTATCCATCGGTCCGCTCTCTTGTGGCTGGCGCTGATATTGTCATCAATGCGGCGGCGCTAAAGCAGGTGCCTTCCTGTGAGTATTTTCCTTACGAAGCGGTGCGGACGAACATTGGCGGGGCAGAAAACGTGGCCAGGGCTATAAAGGAGACTGGAGGCCACGCCCACACAGCGGTGGCGGTCTCCACAGACAAGGCGTGCAAGCCTATAAATGTCATGGGTATGACAAAATCAATTCAGGAAAGAGTGTTTATCTCGGCGAATATTAATTCTCCATCCACAAGGTTCATCTGTGTGCGGTATGGAAATGTTTTAGCGTCACGGGGATCCGTGATTCCACTTTTTCATAGCCAGATAGAAAGTGGCGGGCCTGTGACCGTGACCACTGCGGCCATGACGCGGTTTCTGCTGCCGCTGGAGGGCGCCGTGGACACCATCATGGAGGCCTTGGGGGGGGCTCTGCCTGGCGAGATTTATGTGCCCAGAATTCCCTCAGCTCTCGTGATGAATATCGCCAAGGCCATGGTCGGGGACAGTGGGCTGGAGATAAAAGTTACCGGCATCCGGCCTGGCGAAAAAGAGCACGAAATAATGATTTCAGTTGAGGAGGCCATTAACTCGGAAAAGCGCGGGGACTACTATGTGATCCGCCCCATGCTTCCGGAGTTAGACTCCGGCCAAAAATCCAACCCACATCTCTCTGCGGAATATAGCTCCGGCGACGATGTACTCTCCCTGGACGCCACGCTCCAGCTTCTGGAAAAGCATCAGCTGATGGTGGGGCAACGAGGATTGTCGGCGGAGGAAGAGCTGCTGGCGTGAAAATTCTTACCGTCTTAGGCACCCGTCCGGAGCTGATAAGGCTCAGTCGCGTTATGCCCTTACTCGACTCTTTATGCGATCATAAGGTCGTCCATACCGGTCAGAATTATGACGTGAACCTTAAGGATGTTTTTTACTCCGAGCTTGAGATAAGGCCACCAGATTACGCCCTGGGAGTGGAGTTTAGCTCCACCTTCGAGCAGATAGGAAAGACAATGATGGCTTGTGAGAAGGTGTTCCAGGCTGAGAAGCCAGACAAGTTTCTGACCCTGGGTGACACCAACAGCGCGCTTTCGGCCATTGTCGCTAAAAAATTCGGTGTCCCTGTGTTCCACATGGAAGCGGGAAACAGGTGTTTTAATGACAAGTCACCAGAAGAGGTGAACCGTCGTCTGGTGGACCATTCCAGCGATCTTCTAATGCCATACACAGAGCGGAGCCGGGCCAACCTGTTGGCCGAGGGGATAGAATCGCGCCGTATATTTGTGACGGGAAATCCCATTTTTGAAGTCCTTGAGCACTACAAGGAGGGGATAGAGAATAGCGGCGCGCTGGAGGCCCTCTCCCTGGAACCGGGGAAATATTTTCTGGTGACGCTGCATAGGGCGGAGAACGTGGACAAACAGGCGAGGCTGGAGGGCTATGTCAGGGCTTTCGAGCAACTCCATCGTGATTACGGTTATCCGGTCATTTGCAGCGTACACCCCAGGACAAGATCTCGCCTGGAAAAGGCTGGCATCTTGCTACAGGGCGGGGGTGTTATAGGCATGGATCCATTCGGATTTTTCGATTTCGTAAAGCTGGAGAAGAACGCATTTTGCGTACTCACTGATAGCGGTACTGTGCAGGAGGAATGCGCAATTTTCAACGTGCCCAGTGTCATATTAAGGGATTTTCAAGAAAGATCAGAGACTGTGGAGGTGGGAAGCGCAGTGATTTCAGGCGCTCGGCCGGAGGCCATATCGTTGGCGGTGAAAGCCGCCACGAAGTTGGCGCCCACTTGGAAATCTCCCCCCGAATATATGTCTTCAAATGTAAGCAACACTGTGGCTAAGATTATGTGTTCCCACTTCGACTTGAATCGCTGACAAGAAACCTGCCGGGATTTTCCCCTATGGCTCCTCCCGGTGATTGGCCTGGACGATGAAACCAAAGATCAAAACAGCGATATTCAAAATCTTGGACTTGCTGATGGCCCCGGCCACTCTGGCCGCCGCATGGTGGCTGAAGAGAGTGAGAATTCGCTTTCATGACGCTCCCGTCAGCCGTTTGATCCTGCGAAAAGTAGGGCTATTGCCTGTAAGGAACCATTATTTTGAGCCATACGTGGACGAGACGGTCTTTATGGGCGTCTACGGAAGTCTGAGGAGACTGCCTGGCGTGGACATGAACGAGGAACGGCAATTGGTCGAATTAGGTGAGATGAACTATCAGGTGGAACTTGAAGTCTTGCCTATGGACAAGCCTGAGAGTGGCTCCAAATTCTATTATAATAACACCAGCTTCGGCTATGGCGACTCCGAATACCTATACTGCATGGTCAGAAAACACAAACCCGCCAAGATGATCGAAGTGGGCTCTGGTATGTCAACACTTATGGCGCTAGAAGCTGTGGCGTCCAACAGCAAGGATGATCAGACCTACGCCTGCCAGATAACTTGTATTGAGCCATACGAGTGCGCCTGGCTGGAAACAGTGGGAGTGAACGTGATCCGCAATACTGTGGAGGAGGTGGACTACAGATTGTTTTCCACTTTGCGGGAAAACGATATTCTGTTTATAGATTCCTCTCATGTAGTAATGCCTGGTGGCGACACACTTTGTGAAATTCTATCCATTCTTCCTTCTCTTAAGGCCGGTGTCATTGTCCACTTTCACGACATCTTTACTCCTGCGGATTATCCATTGGAATGGATAATAGAACGTCGATATCTATGGACGGAGCAATATATGCTGGAGGCCTTTCTGACCATGAACAAGGATTATGAAATAATCGCAGCGCTAAATTATCTAAAGCGCAAGCATCCAGAGCAGTTGGCCGAAAAGCTGCCGATTCTGGGCGGGGATATGGATTTTCGCAATCCTGGATCCATCTGGATAAGGAAGATTAGATGATGGGCTCCTGTCCATATCTTGAGAGTGACACTGGAGGCTGAGCGGGCTGCCCAATCCTTGAAACTTGTTTTGGTAAAAGTAAAGGATGAGCTATCCTGAGTTTTGTGGGCACTCCATTGCGCCACTGATTACCGGAAGCTGTTGAGCCAGATATTTTTTCTGTTGCTTGCAGGCCCTCCTTTGCGGTTGTCTGGTGATGTGAAAAGGGATAGACTACAGACGGATTTTGCGTAGGTGATCGGTGCTCTAATTTAATAAACCCGCGAGTCTATTCTGGTTGAAATTTCTAAACTATCGAAAAGTCGTTAACGAAAGCGCAGATATAAGATGGTTGACCAGAAACGCTGATGTCTCATGAGTCAGATGCGATAATGTGAGGTGGAGAGGACCAATTGTAGAGTTGGTTTGCGATTTGAGCGTGCGACTTCAAAAGGGCGATCCCCCCGGTTAAAGCCTTTCAGAGTCTTGAAGTGGAGTACCACCTCCTGGGCATGGCTCAACGGCGTATAAAGTAGTGGCCCTGAGACAAAGTATGAGAGAACAGCCTGTCAATCGTTGCGATAGTGATGCTGTTGAAAGTGGGATGAGGGAACACATCCGTTGTTATGAAATCATAATAGATTGTATTACGTGATTCAATGGAGCTGACTGATAATGAGGGATCCTTTGCTTGAGCAAAATTAACAACCAACTAGGTGGTAGCGGTAATGAGTCTTTAAAAGCCCCTATTTCAAAACCGTACAATAACAAAGTATTGTTATCAACTGCGGCTCGCTTTTCCCTTGTTGCGCTGATTATTGGGTATATATATTACTCAGGCCGGTTTAACTTTTCCAGCGCATTGGACCTGCTGGCCGATCCCTCAGGTTATACTCTACCCATAGTTTTATTGGTATTTACCAATTATGTGGCATCTTGCCGACTTAGGCTGTTGTTGACTGTCCATGGTGTGTGCCTAAGCCAATTCCGGGCGTTTAGAATATGGATGACTGGCCTTTTTTTCAGTTTGGCTTTGCCTGGGGCTTTGAGCGGGGATTTGGTCAAAGGATACCTCATTATGAAAAGCCGTCAGAACAAAGTGGAATTAGCGTCTGTGATATTGTTGGATCGCCTGCTGGGCTTGTACATGATGGTAGCCGTTGGCGGGATTATGAGCGGAGTTATGGTTTTCCGTTCCATGACTGGACTGGATGTGGGTATGGCTCCAAGTTTAAGCGCTCTTGCGGTTTTTTCTATCACTCTACTGGCATTGGCCACCCTGGGAGGCATGGCTCTTATGAGTGGACGAGTGCGTTATTCCCAACCGGTCACATTCATCATGAGGCGCGTTCCCTTCGAAAATAAGGTAAACCGGCTTTATGAGGCGGCCCAGACATATCGTAATCATACATTGCTTCTAGGTTCCGCTTTAGGGCTCTCGTTGATCTCTCAATCCGCCGCTTATCTGGCTATCTGGCTTCTAGCTGGGCAAATGGGTATGTCGGAATTAGGGGTGGGTGTTTTTCTGTGGATTATTTCATTGTCGTTCATAGTAAACTCCATACCACTGGCGCCGATGGGGTTGGGGATTGGAGAAGCCGGATTCGAGGCGCTGTTTGGTGTTGCTGGATTTGGCGGTGGAGCCGAACTTGCCTTTGTGTATCATGTGATAGTTATATTTATAGCTTTGACGTTGGGTGGAAGCTTGTATTTTCTAGGGGGGGCACACTCAGTCGGCTTTGAAGGAGGGGCCATGGTAGAGCCAGATAAGGAAAAAGGCGAAGGTTATGGTTGAGCCAAGAAAAAACAGAAGGAAGACCGCCAAGCGCGGCCTGCCCAATGAGGAGGGAAAACTTATTGAAACATTACCCTTCAATAAGTCGTATATGACCGGGCGGGAGAAGGAATATATAAATGCAGTATACTCGCAGGGGCATTCTTGCGGTGATGGGCCATTTACAAGAAAGTGCAATTTGTGGCTGGAAAATAATATAGGTTGCGACAAGGCGCTATTAACGACCTCTTGCACTTCCGCCTTGGAGATGGCTGGCATTTTGGCCGGAATAGGTCCGGGCGACGAAGTGATAATGCCTTCCTTCACTTTTGTGTCCACAGCTAACGCTTTCGCTCTCAGGGGAGCGATCCCTGTTTTTGTCGACATCAGGGCAGACACGTTTAATATGGATGAGTCCAAGATTGAAGAGGCCATAACACACAAGACCCGTGCTATAGTTCCGGTCCATTACGCTGGCGTCGGGTGTGACATGGACGCCATAATGGCCACAGCTCGTCACCATGAGCTTATAGTTGTTGAAGATGCGGCACAGGGGCTTATGGCGCAAGTGGGCGATAGGCCTCTAGGCGGAATAGGGCACATTGGCGCTATGAGCTTTCATGAAAGTAAAAATGTCATATGTGGGGAAGGAGGCGCGTTATTTGTGAACGATTCCTCATTTGTCAGCAGGGCGGAGGTCATTTGGGAGAAGGGAACTAACCGCCGAGATTTTAATCGGGGACTGGTAGGCAAATACACGTGGATAGATATAGGCTCCTCATTTCTGCCAAACGATTTTACTGCCGCGTTTCTGTTGGCCCAATTGGAAATGGCGGAGGATATCACCGCCAGGCGGATGTCAATATGGAGATCGTATCAAGAAGCGCTCGGAGAGCTGGAGGAACTATATGAAGGGGTTCGCCTGCCTAGGCTACCGAAAGGGGCCTCTCACAACGCGCATATTTTTCATCTCCTCATGCCGGACAATCAAACACGGGACTGCTTGATTCGGGAGTTATACAGCGCAGGCGTGGAAGCGACATTCCACTATATACCATTGCACTCCTCCCCTGGCGGGAAGAAGAGTGGAAAGGTGGCCTGTAAAAGAGAGACGCTTCCGATCACGGACGATGTGTCGGGACGTATAATCCGCCTGCCACTTTGGATAGGGATGGAAAGTCAGGTGGACATGATAGTGGACATTGTAAAGTCCTCCATTAAGCGTCTACTGTAGCGGACTTAGGAACAACGATCGGAACGCGGAAAAACCCTCTGTTATAAAGCTTGGTCAAAATAAAGCAATGTATTTATGATTACTTGACATAAAACGTTCCATCTATTGTGTATGCCGAGCCTGCATTCGCCTAGTGCGAAAGTATAGCAAATATTTTATGTAGGCATGGGAACAAAGCCCCTCACCCTCTCCCATGCAGTATCGATCTGGCCATCAGCGCGCTCTCGAAGCCGTATTTATCCCGCGCCTGGTCCATGCTTCGGTGGACAGCTTCAATTCGCGCCTCCTGCTCCATCAGGAACAGATCCATCTGCTCCGGCTTTTTTTCCATAGCGCGCACTCCCACCCCCACCAGCCGCACCCGCTCCCGGCTGCCTGTCAGCAAAGGTTCCAGCATGTCGCAGGCGGCCTGGTATATCACCGACGTGTCGTCACTGGTTCTGGATAACGCCCGCGACCTGGTTACCGTGGCAAAGCTGGCCCGCCGAAGCTTCAGCGTGACAGTATCGAACACCAGCCCAGTCTTACGGACTCTTCGTCCCACGCTCTCCGCCAGGTAGGAGACGGTGGCCCGGACCCGTCCAGGGTCGCCGGTGTCTGTGGAGTATGTCACCTCCCGGCTGACGCTTTGTGACCCTGATCGCCCCTCTGTCCCGGTGGAAAAATCGACATGACCCCCGTCCTCCCCCTGTGCCCGCCTGGCCATGGCGGCGCCATGTTTGCCGAAGATTTGGCGCAAAATCTCCGGCTTGAACTGGGACAAATCGCCGATCCTGCGAATTCCCAGCTTCATGTATTCGCGTTGGGAGACAGGGCCGATCCCAGGCATCTTGCCGATGGGTAAGGGCGCCAGGAATGCCGCCTCCCGGCCAGGGTTTATCACCATCATGCCATTGGGCTTGGCGGCGTTGGCGGCGATCTTCGCCACAATCCTGCCGGCGCCGACACCAATGGAGGCGGGCAGGCCGGTTTCCGCATGGACGGCATGGTGGATCCTCTGCGCGATCTCCACGGCGCCCGCCTTGTGTAGCCTTTGGCACCCTGTCAGGTCCAGGTACGCCTCGTCCACGCTCACCTGCTCCATCGCCGGAGTGAACCTGCCCAGTACCTCCATCACCTGGCTTGAATACTGGGAGTATATGCCATGGCTGCCGCGCAGGAAAATGGCTCTGGGGCATAGCCTGCGGGCCTGGGAAGAGGGCATGCCGGCGTGGACGCCGAACTTGCGCGCGGCGTAGGAGGCGGCGCTGACCACACCTCTGCCGAAGGGATTCCCCCCCACGACGACCGGTTTTCCACGCAGGGAGGGGTTCAAAAGCTCCTCCACGGAGACGAAAAACGCGTCCAAATCCACATGGGCGATGATTTTATTCCTGGTTTGCGATGGTTTCATATTCATGATATCGGCTGTTGACATAACATTACGCTATTCAAGTTAAATGTATACAAACGTGACATTGCGCTTTATCACTCTTTTTGTCTGGTTTAAATATAAACGAAAAAAACACGAACATCAACTTTTTTTGCGTGTGATAGTTGGAAAATATCAAAGGGATGACCAATATTTAGGCTGGGAGCTCTGTTTACAATGGAATAAACGGGATTGAAAAATGTGACTGTAATAAATTAAAATAAGCGAGAGAAGGATTACGTGCTATTTTGGCGAAGAGTTTGGCAGGGAGCGTATGAAAGATATTTTTGGCCTTTTCTCCGGAAAGGAGAAAGCGCCAGGGGCGGCGATTGAAGAGAGGGGTGTGCCCAGGGTCGAAGGGCGCAATCCGACTATCCTGATCGTGGATGATAATCACGACAACGTCTTTCTGCTCGAATCGATAATCACATCTAATGGTTACAACACATACACAGCCTATGGAGGCGCCGAGGCGCTGGCTATCATCGCGGAAAAGCGCGCCGAACTGGATTGCGTGATCCTGGACCTGATGATGCCGGATATTGACGGCTTGCAGGTGACCAAAAAAGTCAAGCGGGACAAGAAAACAAAGCATGTGCCGATCCTGTTGCTGACCGCCAAGCAGAGGGATCGGGACGAGGTGGCCGTGGGCCTGGACATGGGCGCGGAGGATTACCTGACAAAGCCGATAGAAGCGGAGGAGCTTCTGGCCCGGGTCCGCTCCATCATCAGGGCCAAGCGGCTGCAGGACGAGATATCCCGGGTGAACGCTCATCTGGAGCAGCTGGTGGAGGAGCGTACCATAGAGATCATGCTCACTCGCGACAGCGCCATATTCGGGTTGGCCAAACTGGCCGAATATCGTGACCCGGAGACGGGAGGCCACCTGGCCAGGATCAAGAACTACGTCAAGGTTCTATCTGAGGAGTTGCGCAGGTTCCCCAAGTTCGAGGAGATATTGACCGACGAGTATATCGGCAACATGTACCAGTCCAGCCCCCTGCACGATATCGGAAAGGTGGGAGTGCCGGACCATATCCTGCTAAAGCCGGGGAAGCTGACCAAGGATGAGTTTGAGATCATGAAAACCCACACCAGCATCGGGGGGGACGCGTTGGCCTCTTCGGAGCGGATGTTTGGGGACAACAGCTTCCTCTCCATGGGGCGGGATATCGCATATTACCACCACGAAAAGTGGAACGGCTCTGGGTATCCCAAAGGGCTGGTGGGAGATGAGATACCCCTGCCGGCCAGGATAATGTCCATTGCCGACATTTACGATGCTCTCACC
>JAOUNV010000281.1 GCA_029880775.1 Nitrospinota bacterium
CGGCTCCACGGCAAAGATGGTCTTCGTGGGGGATTCAGCGGTGGATATCGAAACCGGGAAAAGAGCGGGCGCCGCCACCATCGCTGTCACATACGGCTACCGGGATGTGGAAGAGCTAAAGCAAGCCGGCCCCGACATTATCATAGACAGGTTCGACCGCCTGCTGGATATTCTGTAGGTTTCATGGCGCTTAGAAGGAAAGGCGATTGTGTGGAATGCGGCGAGTGTTGCCGGGTTTTTCGCATGACTTGCGTAATCAGCGAAATGGTGGCCCAGCACGGGACGCTGGAGGAGGCGGAGGCCTATTATTCCTTTCGTGGCGCCCGGTTTGCCCAGGTGGATCTGGCGGCGGATAGGGTGGGGGTGGAGATGGCCATTCCCTGTGACAAGCTTACCGGGGACAACAAATGCTCCCTGCACCATACCCCGGAGAAAAAGCCACTGATCTGCCACAGATATCCCGTGGCCCCGGACGATATAGAAACTTGCGGATTCAGGTTCAGTTAGGCAATAAAAAAAAAGAGGCCGGGGGGGACGACCTCTTTTCAGTAGTTTAGACTTTTGGCGAATTCATGCATTAGGCTCGCTTGGGATAAAGTTACTGGGAACTAGTGGGAAACAGGTTCCATTCCTCCTCCAAAAAGCCAAACTGCTGGTTTTCGTGATTGTCCACCGAACCCCAAGCCGATGACCCATGCAACAGGGCGCCAAGGTCCGCCGAAGTGAATGGCGCCACCGGTGTCATGGCGCAGGCGCCGGTTTCCGGGTCCACCACAGACCGGAATAGATGAATCTCGTCGGAAAGGGAAACGGGTGTGTGAAAGCCGTTGACGAACACGGGACACTGGTTGTTGACGCAGATCCACAAAAACTCGCCTTCCCAATCCAGATTGCTCTTCAGGTTAACCGGAGGCGAATTCAACTTTTCCATTTCCGTAGCGCAGTGATAGCAGTACGGAGCCCTCTCACTCTTATCTTCCATGGCGACTTCCCTTTCCACCTTTTTCATATTATTAACGGCCGGTGCGATGACGTTGCTTCGCGCCCGGGCCTGTCTGAACCTGCGCCACCACTTGGGCGGCTATCATCCTCTCCAGGCGCCAGATCATGAAAACCGCTGTAAAAACCAGGATTCCGATTGACAACAACCAGTTCATAGCGCCCTCCATAACCATCCTTTTATGCGTAAACAGCACCTTGCCATATTCGGCTTTTATTCCACACTGTTATACCACAGCAATTATTGGTCCATTTCCCCCGCAAAGCTTAACTGCTTGTTATATTAACGCATAAAAATTTCCCTCTTTTCGAAACGAGACTTTTCACGCAACCATAAGACAAAAAAGAACACATGAGACATTTTTTGCGCCGGATTAGTGTGCCGTGGATGTGGACGTGATAGCGACGTTGATTCCTGTCACGCCCCTGCCGAGAGGGTCTCGTCAGTTGTTGATCGATTCTGTTCAACGGATTCAGACCTCTCATTTCGATTAATATTATTGCCTCGTATGTTCCTAAGATGAGATATGAAATCGTGAAACAGGCGGATATGAGGCTGTGGTTCGTGATGGAGTGGAATCCGTAGTTATCAGAACTTAAAAATGGAGGAGAATAAAGAAAAGAGGCTGAGCTATGGGAGATTCTTTAGGGGGTTAGTCTTTTCACTTTGTTTCCCCTGGCTTCATGCTCCACGCACCTACATTCTTATGTGAAGCGAAGGCCGCCACCGCTCAAGCGGTGGACAGCCCGGCCAACGCGTCCATCGGAAAAAAAGGAAAATTTGTATTTACTAATTTTAATCTGAACATCCTTGTCACTAATTCAACCATTTCGATTAATATTACCGCAAACGAGGCGCCACTTTATCACAGCCTTATAAATCAGGACATTAGACGATCAGCCAAGATTTTAGCGGGACAATTGTCCTGAAAACGGACGAGACATGTTGGAGGGAAACAGGACACTTGTCCGCCGAAATGGTAGTTATGGTTGTTATCGGCCTGCCTGTGACTTTTTGAAATGACGGCACTGGGCCACGAACGCTTTGAAGAGTCTGGCGCTTTCTGGGGTTTTGCCCAACAGCTGTTCCGGATGCCACTGCACACCCAGCAGGAAGCCGGGTCCCCTTCCTTCTATCGCTTCGGCCACTCCGTCGGAGGAAAAGGCGCACACGGTCAGGTTCCGCCCCACCTTGCAGACGGCCTGGTGGTGGGTGGAGTTCACTCTTATTTTTTCGGCCCTCATGATATTGGCCAGGCGGCTGCCGGGCGCCAGTTGCGCTGCGTGGCTCGGCTTATTGGCCGGCTTCGGCTTTTGCTCGTGCCGCAGGGCGCCGGTGACTTGGGATGATATATCCTGATAAAGCCCTCCATCGTAGGCCACGTTTATCGCCTGCATCCCCCCGCAAACGCCCAGGGTGGGCATGCCCATGCGGACCGCCTTTTTGATCAGCCGGATTTCCATCATGGTGCGCTCCGGCTTCACTTCGTCGACCCTGAAACGTTTCTTCTCGCCATATAGTTGTGGGTCGATATCGAAGTAGCCCCCGGTGACTATCAGCCCGTCTATCATGGAAAGATAGATATCTGTATGGCGAGGTTTCTCGTATGCCGGTATCAACAGAGGTATTCCACCGGAGGCGATGACAGCGTCGAAGTAGGCCTTTTTCAGGACGAACCTCTCCTGCGCATAGCCCTTCTGCGCGACGACAGAATCAGTGTCGGCAGTCAGCCCCACCACCGGCGCCCGTGCCATCTCAGCCGCCACCTTGCGGCCTCTGCTTCATGATTCAGGCGGAAATTATGGGCCTTCTATTTTATCAACCAGCAAACCGTATTCGCGGCTGTTGGGATCAATCTCTCCTATGACTTTGGCGACTGTTCCCGCCCTTTTCTTCTGCCCCAGTTTCAGATATGAATCCGCCGCCTTATAGTACCAATGCAGGGCTTCCGCACGGCTCTGAGTGGAGCCCAAACCCTGGGCGTACATGTCGCCCAGGTACTTTTGGGCATATGGGTTGTTGGCATTGGCGGCGGTTTTGAAAAGCTTGAGCGCTTGAGCGTAGTCCTGGGCCACGCCGTCCGCTTTCATGAGCATCATCGCAAGGCTGGTTTGGGCGCGGACATTGCCGCTATCGGCGGCCATACCGAAATATCTGGCCGCTTCGCGTTTGTCCTTCTCCACTCCGTCCCCCTTGTAATAGAGGACAGCAAGGTTGATTTGGGAGTCGACCACTTTCTGCTTGGCCGCCATGGTATACCAGCGGGCCGCCTCAGAAGAGCTCTTGGTCACACCTCGGCCCTTTTGGTGGATGATCCCCAGGTTATGCTGGGCCATGGCATGCCCCCCGTTTCCAGCCTTGGTGAGCCACTCCACCGCCTGGGTCTGATCTTTTTTTGCGCCTTTGCCGTTGGAGTACATATAACCCACTCGGAACTGGGCCTCCGGATCGCCTTTCTCCGCCTCCGTCATATACAGGTTGAAAGCGGATACGTAGTCCCGTCTTTTAAACGCGTCCTCCGCCTTGAGTACTGAGTCGCTTTTTTTCTGTCCCCCTGTGCAGGAAGCCAAGGCCACAAGCAGAGCGATGGAAATGAATCGAAGCAGGTTTAGTTTCATGTTTTTCCCTCCTGGATTATCCTGGAATTATATTGTATTTTAACGCTTTCGTATCAGGAAATATCCTGGTCCCAGCTCCCGGCGCTGTTTTTCGGCCATACGCGGGAGTCTCTCAGTTCACACCTCGCCACTATCAACAATCTTGGCCGCCCGTTCCACCGCCACCAGGTACTCTCCATATATGGTCTCAAGCTCCTCTCTGGGAGGGGATTGGCTCTTCACGGCCACCA
>JAOUNV010000280.1 GCA_029880775.1 Nitrospinota bacterium
GCCATATCGAAGTGTCCTGGAAACGCCGTCTACGCTTTTGAGCTTTTTCTCGAAAAGACGGGCGGCTTCTCGTAGCTCCGAGTACGGAATATCGCCAGACAAGCCGACTTCTATAAAAGGATTAAACGGCGTTTTTATCTCAAGAACACTGGGAGACTCGGTCACGTCCACGGGAAAATCGCTCACCCTTTGCACTGCGCGGCGAATCTCGTCCTTCACCTCGCCAGGATTTTCCGCGTCCGGGTCCAACTGCGCCATGATGGAGGATACGTTCTCCATCGACACAGAAGTGAACTCCTTAATCCCGGTCACTTCCTTGAGCTCTTCTTCTATCTTGTTCGTGACATTAAGCTCCACATCCTCCGGCGAGGCCCCTGGGTACCCGGTGAATATATACACTTGTCCTATATCCACATTGGGGAACTGATCACGCTTGATCTGCAGCAGCGCCCCGGTCCCCATAAGTAGCACCATGATGGTGAACAGGTTGGCGAACATGCTTCTTTCCGCAAAGAAGCGAAAGACTTGCTTCATGGGGTGGCCTCCACTGCGGGCGCAGGGAGTAGCGTATCCATCAAGGAGCGGTACACAAGCGCCAGGCGGTGATAGTTGGCGCTGTCCCTGGCATGGACCAGCCGGGCCGCCTCTTCGCTGTCGCGGCTTTGTATTACAAATGTAAGCTCAGACCTTCCCTGGTCGTAACGCTTCAGTTCCGCCTTTGTCTTTTCCTCGGCTATCTTTATCCTCTCCCGGTCCAGGGCCAGCGCCTGCTCCAGAATGTTTATTCGGGCAAGAGTGTTTTTCAGCGCGCCCCGCAGATCAAACAAGGTGTTGTTCCGCTCCTCGTTTATCCTCTCCCTTTGCAATGCGGCTTTCGCGATATCCGCCCTGGCTCTGGTGGAGCCCAAAGGGTAGCTGAAAACAAGGGCTGCCATGGCTTGTGGCTTGTCCATCTGGGAGGCGTCGCCGAATTCCTGAGCGCCCCCTTTGACACCTCCCTGCAACACGGCGTCGAGCCTCGGTTTTTCCGCCTCGCTGGCGCCCATCTTCTGGCTCTCCACCTGGCGCAGGCGGATGTCGAACATACTCAGCAATCTGGATGATCCGTCCAGGCGCTTCAGCGACTGCCCCATTGGCAGGATGTCCTGGGCGGGGGAGTATAGATCGAATTCGGGGGCCAGTTTCGCGCCGGTTTCAATCGAGGCTATGGTCCGCAATTCCATATCTATGCCAGCTATGGCCGAATCTATCAGCCGAATATTTTGTCTACCGGCGATGACCGCGTCTTTTGCGCGGATCACGTCCACTTCGTCCACCAGGTTGTGCTTTCGCTTCTCTTGCGTCCTGGCGGATTCATTTTCGGCCAGCTCCAGCCGGGCGCTGGCGATGGCGCGTTGCTCTGTCAAAAGAGCCCAGTCGATAAACTTGCCGCCAATATTCAGGAGAAAGTTTTCCTGATTTTCCACGGCAACGATTTTGGCCGCCTCCACATTGAAACCTTGCATGTCGTGAGCCAATCTGCTCAGGAGGCCACCCCGATTCCGCATCAGAGGATGGCGGTAGGTGACGCTCAGCCCGTTTTCGTGGAATGGGCCTGCGTCGTTGGGCAGGGCCAGAGGGCCGGTGGGTAGCGGCAACTCGATATCCTCCGCTTTCTGGTCGCTGTATGTATGCCCGAAATCAAATGACAAGGTGGACCCGGTGGACCAATAATGGCGTCGAAGACCCACAGTCACTTTCATCTGGTCGATGCTCTCCGGGGTGAATCCCCCAGCGCGGGCAGGCTCTGTGTGGACATATGAGGGAGAACCGGAGACCACCCAGTCCTCGTCGCCTTGCAGGCTCTCCTGGGTTTTGCGCTCCACATCCACGGCCAACGTCTCTTTTTTAAAGAAGGGATGCGTGGATTTGACTCTTTCCAGGAAAGATTCCATGGAGATAGTCTGGGCGGAAGCGGTCATGCCCCAGACGGCAAGAAACAGACAGATCAGGAAAATCAACCTCATGGCCATGCCCCCCTATAAGCAACGATTGCCTCTTTGCTATGAAGGACAATAGAATATTTCTAGGAAAATAACAACCCCGGCTTTGGCTGGCCAGTGTAACTTATGCCACCCACCCTGGCGAATCTGTTTTTCAGGAGAGATCAGACCTGATGGGGGATGAATCACGCCGGATACGCTGGCAGAGTGAATAAAAAGTTTCGGCCTTAGGCTCCATCGCAGTATAATCAAACCTCTTTGACCGCCTGACCGAGTGAATTTCTGGTGTAGGTGAAATAATGTCACGACGTGTTTTGGCGCCCGGCGCAGCCGGAGATAACCAGAGCTCGGCACTGTATAGCGCATGAACTGTATTTTAGACAACGGAATAGGTTAAATGTCACGACGTGTTTTGGCGCCCGGCGCAGCCGGAGATAACCAGAGCTCGACACTGTATAGCGCATGAACTGTATTTTAGACAACGGAATAGGTTAAATGTCACGACGTGTTTTGGTGACCGGCGCAGCCGGGTTTATTGGGTTTCACCTGTGTCGGAAGCTTCTGGAGCGAAAGGATATCGTGGTGGGGGTCGACAACCTGAATCCATACTACGATGTCAGCCTGAAGCAGGACCGCCTGGCGATATTGAAGCAGGAAGGAAACTTCAGCTTTCATCCTGCGTCGCTGGAGAATATGGAAGAGCTGGAGCAGGTGTTTTCCACCGGAGGATTCGACATAGTGGTGAACATGGCCGCCCAGGCCGGTGTCCGCTATTCTCTGGAAAAGCCGATGGTGTACGCCGATTCGAATCTGACCGGATTTATAAATATTCTGGAGAACTGTCGACATCACAAGACTCCACATCTGGTTTACGCCTCCTCCAGCTCCGTGTATGGCGCCAACAGGAAGATGCCATTTTCTGAATCGGACAATGTGGATCATCCAGTCTCCCTGTACGCCGCCACCAAGAAAGCCAACGAACTGATGGCTCATTCATACAGCAGCCTGTTTGGTCTGCCGGTCACCGGTCTGCGTATTTTTACGGTGTATGGTCCATGGGGCAGGCCCGATATGGCGCTATTCAAGTTCACCAAAGCCATTTTGGAGAACAAGCCGGTGGAGATATACAACCATGGGATTATGCTGCGAGACTTCACCTATGTGGAAGACATCGTGGAGGGGGTGACCAAAGTAATGGAAAAGCCCCCTACCCCGGATGATTCCTGGGACGGACTCTCCCCCCAACCAGATCGCAGCTATGCGCCATACCGGATATACAATCTGGGGAACAACAAGCCGGAAAAGCTGCTGAAAATGGTGGAAGTGCTGGAAGCTAGCCTGGGGAAAAAGGCGGACAGGCGGATGCTGCCGATGCAGGCGGGAGATGTGAAGGAGACAGCTGCGAACATCGACCAAATTAATGGTGAGTATGGATTCGAGCCGAAAACGACCATAGAAGAAGGGATACCCCGATTCGTGGAGTGGTACAGAAACTACTATAAGGTATGAGATTGTCTGGTTTCGGCCCTATGACTTCACAGGCCAGGCGATCCGGTTTGACAAAGATAAGGATCTTAATCGAGAATCTGGCATCTACTCCGAAAATGTCTTTTTTTGCGGGTTGGAGCTGTTCGCTCAAAGATTTTCTTGTTTATCGCCAGATAATGGCAAATAATCATAGGGAAAGCCAGTTAGCCGTGCCGGAGTAAAGACTCCAGACAAGGGTGGGGAAGCGCCGTTGCTGGCCCATGATAATTCAGCGTTTTGCCGGGCCGTTTATGGATCCGGATAAGTTACAATAATTATCGCAGGATATTCTGCCGTTCAGAGGAGTTAGCGATGCCGATTAAGCCTAACAACCCGAAA
>JAOUNV010000282.1 GCA_029880775.1 Nitrospinota bacterium
AGGCCGCGTCCGCCCCGATGTACTTGGCGGCGCCCTCCACTGTGGATGGGGTGAAGGTTTTCCCTGTCCAGGGGGAGAAGGGCCTGGCGGCGGGCCATAGTTTGTTCAGTATGTTCAGTGGCTTGAATATCTTGAAGAACCCGGAGCTTTGGAAAGCCACCACGCCGCCGTGGAAAAATCCCTGAATGCCGTCCGGGCGCTGGCCAAGGCTGAACAGCTCCGCAAGTGAGGCGAAGGACTCCTTTTCTTTATCTCCGCCTGCGGCTACGCCATTGGAGAGTTTCTGAAGGTAGTGGAGGACTGTTTTCCCCTCGCCAAGATCCTTGCCCAGGGCTGCGGCTTTTCCTGGATCGGTGAGTGTGAATGTGGAGAACCTCTCCGACAGGCCGGGCGCTATATCGTAGGTCAGCTCTGGCCACAGCCTGTTTTTCTCCTGAGCCCATGTATCGTCCATCAGAAGAAAATATCCGAAGTCGCGATACTTGTAATCCTTGTCCGGCACAGAGGGGTCGTATTGCTTGCCGATGCGGCGTAGCGTGGTAGCGTAGAAGAGCTTGCCCAGCAGCAGGCCATCGGCGATGTACACGATCTCATCCACCAGAAGGCTGTTGGGAAAGCGGTTGCCCAGGTTTTCCCAGCGGTAGTTTAGGGCCACCACCTTTTTGCCTGGATTTGCCTGGTCGATTGAATCTGACTTTTGCGCAAGGAACATCCCACCTTTTTCGGCGATCCAGGATCGCTGATCCTCCTCAGGCGCCGGGACATCTTTCATATCCATCACTGCGGTGAGCATGTAGCTGGCCAGATTGTTGATAATCTTTCCGTCATCTTCACGAAAGGAATTTATCCCCAGCATATATTCGTCGCCGTTGGCTTGGCCGCCGGTTAACTGGTCCAGCTTTGCGCCGCTGATGGGGGTGAAATTCTTCCCGGCCCATGGCGATGATTCGGCCAGAATGCGGCCGTAGAGAACCTGCATCGGGTCCACCTTTTCGATCCCGAAATATTTAAGGAAGCTTCCGATATCGTTGGAAATGTCCGTGCCGTCTTTCAGGCCCAGTGTAATTCCGTGGTAGTATCCACTCAGGTCCTCCGGTGTCTTGCCCAGGGTGAACAGCCGGTCGAGCTTGGTGGCGATGTCGCCATAGGATGCGCTCTTATCTATCTGGTCGGCGTATTCCTTCATAAGCTCCAGGGGAGTGCTTTTGTTCGCCATATCCTTCTCCAGGATCTGCTTCAGCACAGGGTCGTTGGTCGTGTCCGTGGATAACAGCGTAAAGTGTCGGGTTGCGATTGGCGTGTTCATGAAGATCTCCTTGCTTTAAATTTGTTCTGCTCAGTTGTGGGGATCGGCGGGGTAAGTGATCAGGTACCACAACTGCATGGCGAACAGCGTCAGATCGAACACCCCCAGAAATTGATATATAATCCGCAAGCTATCTTCCCGAAGAAGGAAAAAGCCCTCGGCGAAAAAAAGGATGGAAAGCCCAAGGCGCATGAGGGCAGACCATCGGTTCAGCTCGCGGACCTGGTCTGTCCTGAATGCTATGAGCAGGTACGCCAGGCCGATATTGAAATCCATCATCCCGAGAATCCTGAGATACAACGGCTCGTACAGGATCCCCGTGGCCAGATAAGCTTGAAGCGCCCCGGCGAAGAAGACGATAGACAACCCCATCACCGCCTCCACAGCGCCTGTGAAACCTATAACCAGCTTGAAAAGTTTCCGCATATGCTCCCCCTGTTTAAATAGCCGGGATTTTGTTTCCCCTGGCTTGTGTGATTAATTCCTTGAACATTTCCCTGATTCTCGCCTCCTCGGCGGGGGCGCAATGGGATGGGGAGACGCTTGTGGAAGCAAGCCCCAGCCTTTCCCGGCTCAAGGCGCCCAGAGGGTTGTATGGGAGTAGCGTCACACTGGGGGCGCCGCAATCCGACAAAAATTCCACAACCGCCTCCAGGTTTTCTCTTGTGTCGGTTATCCCGGGGATCAGCGGGACCCTGGCGTGGACGTCCACTCCATCCTCGCGGATCAGCCGCCGGAAGTTTTCCAAGATCAAAGCATTGGGCTTGGATGTATGATGGCGATGGAGTTCATCGTCGATGATCTTGATGTCGAAATACACAGTGTCCAGCCAGGGGAGCATCTTCTTCCGGAACTTTTCGTAATCAAAATGACCTGAAGTCTCGGCCAGAGTGTGGATTCCATGGCTTTTCAGGATGGCGAGCAGACTGCCACAGAACTCCGGCCACATGCCGCACTCCCCGCCGGAGAGGGTGACCCCCCCGCCCGATATCTGATAATACGTCCTGTCCCGGAACAGGATTTCGGCAAGCTCATCCGCTTCCATGGCTGTTCCCACCATCTCCAGTGCGCTGGAGGGGCAAGCCGTGGCGCATTTGCCGCAAAGGTCGCACTCCTGGCGAACCACGCGCCAGGTGGAATCCATGTCTATGGCCCCGGCGTGGCATGCTGTGGCGCAGCGACCGCACCCGATACAGCGAGTGGCGGTGAAGGCGAGATCAGGCCCAGGCTTCAGTCCTTCCGGGTTGTGGCAGAAGTCGCATCGCATGGGGCATCCTTTCAAGAACGCAACGCTTCTTATCCCTGGCCCATCCTCGCGGCTGTGCCGTTTTATCCTTATCACCAGGGGGCTGGGTGTCATTGTGGCCCCTCACCTTTGTCCGATTCCCAGCCTGCCCATAAGGTCCCTGGAGATGAAACCGAACCTGTAGATCATGGCCAGGTTTCCATCCACTTCCACCTCGTTTTTCAGGATGGAATTCAGGATGTCCTGATCCTTGGAGAGGAGGAACTCTCGTAGCGCGGCCGGAGTGGAAAAGGAAACCCTGGTGTCCCAGTCGTCTATGGCGTCCCGCCGGACCCTCATGCCACCACCGGAGAACATCACCGATGTGGAGACGCCATCGCCAGCGGTGAAAAGGTACCTGGCGTCATAGCCACGAATGTTGTCCTTGAAGCCTGGTAGCAAAACGTCCCCCAAAGGGCCGAAAGCTATATCCATCCCCTCCATCAGCCCGTCCAGAAAAGCGTCTGTGAGCTTGGCTTCTATTTTTGTTTTAATCTCGTTCAGTTGATTTGCGGAAGTCATTTCTCTTCTCCGTATTTCAAATGTTGTAGCTGACAGACTTGCCGGTGAACAGGTCATATTCTGTACGCTCGATTATTTCATCCTGCATCTGTGGATTCAGGTCGATAAAATATGCGGTGTACCCTGACACCCGGACAAGAAGGTCCACGTATTTATCCGGGTTCTTCTGGGCGTCCCTGAACATCTTTTCGTCCGTGACGTTGAACTGTATCTCCACGCCCCCCTTGGAGCCGTTCCCGTTTCCATAAAAGTATCCGGCCACCGAGTCGGCGAAAGACTTGATCATCTTCTCTCGGATAACCTCCTCGTCATCCCCATCGTCGATCATGGATTGATACGGCGTGTACTTGATATTGAACGCCACACCAGAGGAGAGGAATTTTGAGGGGACGCTGGCCACAGAGTTAAGCGTTTTCGTCAGGTCGGGGGTCTCCCCGGAGACGGGGGTGATCCCGCTGGTGAAGTTTTCCCTGTCACCCCGGCCATTGGGCAGCGCCTTGGTCAGGCGGCCATACCCGGCATGGCTGGTCATGGTCCAATAGCCCACCCGGTAGTGGATGTCCTCCCCCCTGTAGTGGGGAGATTTGCCGAATTCGTTGTCCAGAATCTCCGCGATAAAGGACGCGTTGTTATCGGCCAGGGAGTCCTCATTGCCATATTTCGGAGTTTTCGCCGGGTTGCGAAGCTCGGTCTGAAGAGCCTCGTATCCCTTGAAGTTTTTCTCCA
>JAOUNV010000283.1 GCA_029880775.1 Nitrospinota bacterium
TAGCTCTATGGCACTTGTCGCATGTATTGCCCAAAGTGCCCTTGTGCACATCGTCCTTGCGGTGGCAGGTGACGCACAGCTTGTAGTTGGGTACCTTGTACTGGCCTTTCACCAGGTGACATTTTTCGCATGGGGTCTTCTGGTGGCCGGTATCCAGCCTGTAGAACTTGTCATGGTTCAACAGGACGTCCTTGCCCTTCCATGTCTTGGCCACATGGCACTTATCGCAGGTATCGCCCAGGGCGCCTTTGTGGACATCGTCTTTCTTGTGGCAGGTGATGCATTTTTTAAAGCCAGGCACCTTGAACTGCCCCTTCACCGGGTGGCACTTTTCGCAAGAAGTTTTTATATGGGAAAACTCAAGCTTGTACGCCTTATCGTGATCAAACTTAAGATCCTTGCCCTTCCAGCCATTGGTGGTGTGGCAGGTTTCGCACTTATCACCCAAAACACCCTTGTGGACATCGTCTTTCTTGTGGCAGGAGAGGCATGTGTTCGATGTTAAGAAGAAGCTTTGCCGCGCCTGCTTGGTTTTGGCGGTATGGCATTTCTCGCACTTCACCTTGACATGTTTGCCATCGAGGAGGTAGCCGGTCTCCTTATGCTTGAACTTGTTGATATCCTTGCCTGGCCACTGGATCATCAGATACTTCCGCCCCTTGTGATCCTCATGGCAGTTGTGGCATTTTTCCTTCGCTACACTGGCGTGATAGCCTTTGTTGGAGGTTATTCGGCTGGCTATGTCCTTATGACACTCGAAGCATTTTTCCTTGGGCACTCCGGAGCCCAGGGCGTGGCACTTCACGCAATTGGTGAGCCCCTCCACCTCCACATGAGGTTTGGCCAAGGGGCCGGGGGTGATTAGCGAACCCAGACCCTGCCCGTGGGCCGTGGCGGCGGAAAACAGCGCCGCAAATAAAATGGCTAGAAAACCGCTTCGGGACAAGAAACCCCCTTGAAAAATAATCAGTTGCCTTGGTTAACTGAACATCAGGCCACGGCGCCAAAGCAGACACCCCACCCCTTTTCCCTCTCCCCTCTGGATCGGGAAATTAAATCGCGCTCAAATCAGGACTGGAACAGCGACCGACTCGCGCACACGGTTTAAATATATGTGACAGGTCATGTAAAAATCAAGCCGATTCTAATCGCCGTGACCACCGCCGCCATGCCCATCAGCCCCGTGACAAGCCGGACATCCGTCCGAGCGCACCCTGGAGTGGCTGTAACCCCAGCTAATCCCGAAGGTATGGCAAGATTCGCAAGGATAGCCAGCGTAATGCTTGCTATGGCAGTTGGAGCAACCGGAGGTGACCCCTGAATGGCTAAAGCCGGTCCCGCTCCAGTTCGGATACTTGTGGCACATTTCACACGAGCCGGTTCGCCCATCGGCCAGATGGCTTCCAGGGGTCTTGCCCGGATGGCAAGCGACACACGAGGAGGATATTTTTTCATGATATTTACTGTGATCTGGCCTGGTGTGGTACTTGAAGTTGTCCGAATAATGGCAGGAGTTGCAATGGGTCCCTATCTTGAACGTCCCGTGGTTAAAAAGGCTCGTCCTGTTGTAATCGCCCATATGACAACGGGCACAAATCTGGTCACCAGATATCTCGCGCAGGAGCGAGGGGCCGGCCCCTGTCCTGGCGGTGGAAACGTGGCAGTCCGCGCAAACAAAGCCACCGTGGGCTCCCACCAGATAGGAGTTGTGCCAGGAGGGATCGGGAGTAAGGCCGATGTTGGAAAGATCGTTGGAATTGTTCCCCAAGCCGAGCTGGCCTGTGTCGACGGTGATGTCTCCACAACCTGGGGCGAGCCCAGCCATCACGGCTATTATCGCTGCCGCGCACAAAGGCGCAAGGTAACCCGTTTTATTTTGCTTTTTCATTTTTCTACTTAAGAATCAGCCAGTTTTTCTCAACTGCAGAAGACCAGCTTTGGCGGCCAGCCACTCATTGCTACAAGCCAGTTCCGCATGACTCCAGGAACCCGGAGTCTTCCACTTTGCGCCGACCCGGCGCATCCCGCCTCCTATTATACAACAATACGTCTACACAAACCGTAAAAGAGGGAAGCATCCGGACAATATCCGGATGTTCCCTCAATCACATGCTTTTGGTTAAAGACTAGTCATCATCGTCATCATCGCCGTGCCCGTCGCCGTGCCCATCGCCGTCGTGGCAAGCCACGCACCCATCGGATCGTACTCTTGAGTGCCTGTACGACCAGCTTATCCCGGAGGTGTGGCAAGCCTCGCAAGCGTAGCCGCTGTAATGCTTGCTATGGCAGTTGGCGCATCCGCTGGAAACGCCGGAATGGCTGAATGAGGCGTTGCCCCAATCCGGGTACTGATGACAGTTTTCACACTTGGAGGTTCTTCCATCCCTCTGGTGATTAGCTGGAGTCTTGGAGGAATGGCAACTCACGCAATTGGAGGTGGCGGTATGGCCACCAGAGGCGCCGCTCCATGTCGGGTATTGATGACATTTCTCGCACGCGGTGGCCCTGCCATCGGCGCGGTGATTGGCCGGAGTCCGGGCGGCGTGGCAACTCACGCAATTGGAGGTGGCGGTATGGCCGCCAGAGGCGCCGCTCCATGTCGGATATTGATGACATTTCTCGCACGCGGTGGCCCTGCCATCGGCGCGGTGATTGGCCGGAGTCCGGGCGGCGTGGCAAGAAGCGCACGACCCGCCGATCAGGCCATGATACTGATCAGCCGAAATCCTGGTGTGCGCCGTGAAGCTGTCCGAGTAGTGGCAGGAGTTGCAGTAGGTTCCCGTTTTAGCCACTGTGTGATTGAAAAGAGAGGTTCTGTTGTAATCCCCCATATGGCACCGGGAGCAGATCTGGTCTCTGGGGGTTTCCCGGAAAGGTGACCGCGCCAAGTCCGTCTGCCCCATATCGGCGCGAGCCGTGGACACATGGCAATCGGTGCACAAGAACGAGCCGTGAGCGCCAGCCAGATAGGAGGTATGCCAGGAAGGATCGGGAGTTTGTCCTTTTCCACTCAGGTCACCGGAACCAGTGTTATTGTTGGGCATGCCCAACTGGTCCGTGTTGATAGCAACATCACCGCAGGCGGTGAACATTCCCGCAGCCACCGCAATGGCCAGGATCGGAAGTATTTTAATGTATGTTGTTTTTCTCATTGTCATATAACCCGTAAATTATCTCTCATACACCCAAGAAATTACCCTTGGCTACCAACTCGGCTCAGTTTTCGAGCTAACCTAGAGCAGGATACGGGCCAAACCACCCGCGATGAGATACAGTCTAGCGCTCCAGGATTATACGCTGTTTTTCCATAGGTTACACAGCCACTTATTTCAAGGTTTTAGACCCGCAAAATCCTTTCCGCGGGACTGCCTGTCCTGATTCAAGACAGGGTGACTGGTATTGGAGCGTACCATATGACCCACTCAGCTTCCTGGGTCGCCTCCTCCTCGGGTTGCAGGTAACAGCGATAAATGACAACCGCCGTGATATTCGGGCCCGGCGTGTGCGTGGTTGACCGCGCGGCAGAGCATATGGTGTTGGCCCGCTGGGCTGGTCATGTATACATCTTTATCTTTTTCAACGCCAGGCCATCCAGCCGGAGGCAAACCACTCGTCATGGCACAGCCACGCTCCCACCTCCTGGTTTCACACACATTTGTGAACCCTTCCCCGGCTAGCACGCAAATAAATTAGGGATTGTAATCGGTCAACTGAATTAGAATGTGGGAGTAAGGCTCCATGCGTCATCATACGAAATATTGAGAATTGAGATTTGAAAACATCGTGGATTAAGATTATATCCGTTGCGGCCGTTGTTTTATTGGTCGC
>JAOUNV010000284.1 GCA_029880775.1 Nitrospinota bacterium
TCCAGCGCGTCCATAAGCTTGTCCCAGGTCACGGATTTGTCACCGTAGACTTTCTTTTCCACAGCGCTGAGGCAGTCGGCGCTGTCGGCAAAACCGATGACCGCCACACCGGATGCGTTGCGCTCGGCTCCGGCGAAAATCAGGTCTTTCCCTTTTTCCATGGGCCCCTCGAAGAGAGTGGAGAGGATGGGGGTGGGATGATACTTCTGGTGTATCTCTCCCGCAATATTGTTAAGGGTGACAGCCTGCTTCATTAGCCAGCGGGCCTGGGTTTCGAAAGCGTCCCTGAACTGCTGGTAGGAGGTGAAGCTGGCCGGATCCCCGGTTTGTGGTCCGATTTGCGAATCACCGGTATGGCGGTGGCGGCCATTGAACAGGGTCATTTCAAAAGCGGAAGCCAGGTTCAGCAATATGCCGCCCGTGGCCATGTATCCCCTCCCGGCGCTGGTCGGCTCCACGCATCCCACCACTCCATAATCGCGGGCCTGCTTTTCGCTTTCCCCCTTTTTCATCATGGCGTCGATGATCGCCCTGTCGTTGTGGATGGCTGGTGTCGCTCTTGTGTTTACATTCACCTCGCAAATTCTCTCCAGGTATTCCCTGCTGCTTTTTTTCGGATGGTACCTGCAGTTCAGGTTCGGGTCGCGCAGCATCATCAGCTCCGTGGCGCGCAACATCACGTAAGTCAGGTCGTTCACCGCGTCTTCCTCATTTTCGTCCACGCCTCCCAGGGTGATGGCCTGGTTCGAGCCAGTGCCGCCGAACAATTGCTCGCCAGACTCCGGGATGGAGGGGACATGGTCGCCGATTTTCAGCCAAAGGTGGCACACCAGGTCCACCGCCTCCGCCGGCGTAAGGCGCCCTGCGTCCACATCGGCGCGGTACAGGGGATACAAAAGCTGATCCAGCCTGCCCAGGCTCAGGCCGGTGTTCGAATTCTCCAGGTGGCAGGCTATCCAGCAGAGCCATATGGTGGTGAGCCCCTCGCGGAAAGTGGTGGCCGGATTTGCCGGAACCTTTCTGTATATCCTGGCGATCTCCTCAAACTCCGCTTTTTCGTCTCCTTGGGCGGTTTGGGCCATTTCCTCGGCCTTGGCGGCCAGATTGCTGGAGTACTCCTTGATCCCCTCCATGCCTTCGATCATGGCCTGGTAAAAGTCTCTCTGATCCTGATCTCCGGCCTGGGCCTGCTTTGCTTTTGCCTCGTCAATGACACCGCGCAGCCCCACGCCCAATGCCTTCTTGAAGTCGGGGATAGTGTGCGAGATACATTGGAATTTGGTAATCAGGAAGAAGACCAGGTAGTCGTGTAGCTTGAGAAGAGGAGAGGATTTCTCCCCATTTCCATACACCTGGTTGCGGGTCAGGTCCATAACGTTGAAGTTTATCCAGCTGGGGAAAACTTCCTTGTTTAGCGTATCCGCGTCGTCATTGGAGAGCTGGAATGGGTTGGCGGCCCTGTTTTCCATGGTGTGAAGCTCCGGCCACAGAGTGAGCGCCAGCCATTCCGGATAAAGGATCACCCCCTTGGATTTGGAAGTGGTGGAGCCGGCGAAAGGGGATTTGTCATTCAGGTCCAGCCGAATCATCCCTTTTTGTCCCTTGACTTTCTTGTAACCGAAGGAGTGCCGTATCACCGGCTTTCTATTTTTCAGGATATGCCGATAAGCTTTGGCGGCGTCCAGAGCGGTGATTTGGTCCTTGCGGAACAATCCGTTCGCCAGGAAATAATCGGTCAGTAGCTTGGGCCGTTCTATGTCCACCTCCGGGCTGGCGGCGAAATAATCTTTTTTCATCTGCTCCACATCCGCGTTGATCTTGATGTGGTCCAGGGAATATTCTGATTTTGGAAAAGTGATTTCTGCCATGGCGATACCCTTTCAATATGTTATTTCGAAAAACCCACTCATATTCAGACTGGCGGAGCGCCTCTCCCCCGGCGCATTTCGTCCGTCTATAATAATATTGTCCCGGTAGTCGGCAATATAACACATGACGCAGCTGTGGTAAATAAAACTATGTCACGGTGGATAATCGTATGAATGTCGGGGGCGCCTTCGCTGGCGCTCCGGTGGAAATGCTAGGGGAGGCGTTGAGTAACGCCACGGTTTACGCGTGGGCGCGAGCTTGCATGGCGGCTGGCGCATGCCCGCCGGAAGTGGGAAGCATATAATAACAAATGGAAAAAATCACCGATGTTGAGTTTTCATTCCCGATTTATATATAATGAGATGAGATGTGAAGTAACATGTGTTCGGTCCGGCCTGAAAAGACTTCTAGCTTCGACTCGCGCGAAGAGCCTGGCGCCACTACTTTGGCGTAATGGCTTCCACTATCGCCCAAGGGAAGATGGCAAGATGACGGGAGTGGAACCGATAAACGATTGACGAGAGATTATGGATAAGAAAAACACCAAGGGATTGTACGATCCTGGATTCGAGCATGATTCCTGTGGTGTGGGTTTCATCGCTGACCTTAAGAACGTAAAATCCCACTGGGTCATACAAAAGTGCCTGGAAATTCTGGAGAATCTGGAGCATAGGGGTGGCGTTGGCGACGAGAAAAACTCTGGCGACGGCGCCGGGATCACAATGCAGGTACCCCATGAATATTTGAAAGCCGTCTGCGCCGAGGCGGGCCTGGTTCTGCCTCGGGAAGGCGAATACGGAACAGGGCTTGTGTTTATGGGCCATAGCCAGGCCCAGATAGATCTGGCCAAAGAGGCATTCGATGTATGCGTCAAAGGCTCCGGCCTAGCCGTCCTTGGGTGGCGGCCCGTCCCCGTGGATAACTCCGGCCTTGGCTCCATGGTGAAAAAGGTGGAGCCGCATATCGAGCAGGTTTTCGTGGGATGGGAAGGCGAGCCTGCTGGCCAGGATGTCATGGAACGGAAGCTTTATGTGTTGCGGAAGCGCGCCAGACACTGGATGGCCAGCAAAAGCCCCGAGGCTTTGAAAGATTACTACGTGGTGTCCCTTTCCTGCAGGACCATGGTGTACAAGGGAATGCTGACCGCCTGGCAGGTGAATGACTATTTCCCCGAGCTGCGTGACGAGCGGATGACCTCGGCGCTGGCCCTGGTCCACAGCCGATATTCCACCAACACGTTCCCCAGCTGGCCCCTGGCCCAGCCGTTTCGCTATATGGCTCACAACGGGGAGATCAACACGCTACGCGGCAATGTGAACTGGATGAAGACCCGCCAGTCCCTGTTCAAATCGGAACTTTTCACCGAGGAGGAGCTAAATGATTTGCTGCCGATCGTGGATGACGCCCAGTCGGATTCGGCCATTACCGACACCGTCGTCGAGTTTTTGACGTTGAGCGGTCGGGAGCTGCCACATGTAATGATGATGCTGATCCCGGAAGTGTGGGGCGACGGGCGGGACGAAAGCGAACACAAGCGGGCTCTATACGAATATCACGCCACCATAATGGAACCGTGGGACGGCCCTGCCTCCATTGCTTTTACCGATGGCAAGATCATAGGCGCCACGCTGGACCGCAACGGCTTGCGCCCCTCGCGCTATTGCCTGACCGACGACAACATCCTGGTGATGGGTTCGGAGGCGGGAGCGATTGAGATCGACCCGGCCACCATCGTGCTAAAGGGCCGCCTGCAGCCGGGCCGCATGTTTGTGGCCAGCCTGGAGGAGGGGAGGATCATCCCAGACGAGGAAGTGAAGAAAAAGCTGGCAAAGCGGCGCCCATATGGCGAATGGCTGGACAGGAACAAGCTCTCCTTTGGCCAGCTGGACCCGGCTCCTTCGCCCCACCAGCCTAATCACGAGACGCTGACCCACCGCCAAGCCACCTTCGGCTATA
>JAOUNV010000285.1 GCA_029880775.1 Nitrospinota bacterium
CGTCATCCCGCTTGCCCGTCACCTTTAAGGTAAGGTTCACCTTGGCCCAGGCTTCAATTGTGCTGGTCATCCGATAAGCTTACCATACGGGCGCCGGGCGCTGTTCGGGCGCGGACACCGCGCCGACGTGGGTGGATAAAAGTCATGAGAGATCGGGCGCGACTGGTTTATATTCGTATATTGCAATCATAGGAGTAACAAATGAGTCTTATAACCGAGGAAATGATAATCAACGACGTGGTGCGGCAATATCCGCAGACCATGAAGGTGTTTAGCGACCACAAGGTGGATTCTTGCTGTGGCGGGGGACAGAGCATAAAGGTGACGGCGGCGGTTTCTAATTCGGACATGACCGCCCTGATGCGTGACCTGAATGAGGTCGCGAAACAAGGAGCGGCCAAATGAGCGGTAAGCAGGCTACGTGGAAACAGGATTTCTTTTTGCAGGTGGAGCCGATCCTAATGAAGGACCCTCTGGCATGGACCCTGGGCGCGGTGGAAGAGGACGCCGCCATAGAGTACCGCTTTGAGGATTGCGTGAAGGTGGCTGGCCATGCGTGCGTATCCGTGGCGTCGGCGTTTATGATGACCAAGCATGCGCTAAAGGCGCTTTATCCAGATTCTGTCCCTGTGCGCGGAGGAGTGGAAGTGCGGTTCGCAGGCGACAGGACCGGTGGCGCAAATGGCCCCATTGGCCAGGTGATCGGGTTTATTACTGGCGCCGCCACAGAGACAGGCTTTCACGGCCTGGCCGGAAAGTGGGGGCGCGATAACCTGTTTATATATGACGAGGAGCTGGAAAGCGCGCCAGGATTTATCATCGCCCGGTTTCGGCGGCTGGACACAGGGGAGACTGTGGAAGTCCGCGCAAACCCCTCGGTGATCCCCATGAGTGATGAGGAAATGGAGGGCTCCGCCCACATGCCAAAAGTAATCCAGGGCATCGCCAACGAGGAGGAGAAGGAAGGCTTTTTCAAATTCTGGCAGGGCCGCAACAAAACGTTGCTGCTGCAGGACCCTGAGGGAGCGATCGTGGTGGAGCGTGTTTCCTAGCGGGAAATGAGCGAAGAAGGCCGGAAAATCGGTGTCTGATGTTGGATAAGGCCCGATTTGCCTTATAATTGGTGAATGTCCGAAACACGTCTTACCGACCCGGCCTTCGAATCCGTCGATGAACTCGGCGTCGAGTCTGGCCTGCGCCCATCCCGGCTGGATGATTACACAGGCCAGGAGAAGCTGAAGGAAAATCTGCGGGTTTTTATCACCGCCGCGCGTAACCGGAAAGGAACCCTGGACCACTGCCTGTTTCACGGTCCGCCGGGACTGGGGAAGACCACGCTTGCGCATATCATCGCAGCCGAAATGGGCTCCTCGCTGAAGACCACCGCAGGGCCGGTGATCCAGCGTCCGGGTGACCTGGCCGCGATCCTGACCGGGCTCAAGGAGGGGGAGACCCTGTTTATAGACGAGATTCACCGGCTGAACCCGGCGGTGGAGGAAATTCTCTACCCTGCCATGGAGGATTTCAAAATAGACATTGTCATAGGCCAGGGGCCGGCGGCCCGTTCGATCAACCTGGCGCTGCCGCATTTCACCCTGGTGGGCGCCACCACCCGCACCGGGCTTTTGACCTCACCTCTGCGAAACCGGTTCGGCATCATCCACAGGCTCGACTTTTATTCCTTCGACGAGCTTGCGGCGATCATCACCAGGTCCGCCAGGATATTGAGCACAAGGATCGATGGACCTGGCGCCAGGGAGGTCGCCTCCCGTAGCAGGGGCACACCCAGGATCGCCAACCGGCTGCTGCGCCGTATCCGCGATTATGCGGAGGTGCGGGCTGATGGCGCTATTACAAAAGAGGTGGCGGACGCTGCCTTGAAGATGCTGGAGGTGGACCAGGAGGGCTTCGACAAGATGGACCGAAAGCTCTTGTTGACCCTCATCAACGATTTCGGTGGGGGGCCGACGGGGATAGAGTCGATCGCCGCCGCTATCGGCGAGGATAAAGACACCATAGAAGATGTGTACGAGCCCTACCTGATCCAGGAGGGGTTTGTCCAGCGCACCTCCCGGGGCAGGATCGCCACCGAAAAGGCGCACAAACATTTCGGCAAGAGCCTCAAAGGCGACTTGTCAAGAATCATGAACCTTCCATTAAGTAACGGAAACGGATGAACTATTCACGAAAATATGTCGCTATAATCCTCTCATCAGTCACCTTTCTCCTCCTGCTTGGCAACAGCTCCGCCGAGGCGGGGAGGGTCAGGATCTATGAAAAGGATGAGGGGTATTTCACCACCAACCTGTCTGGAGAGCCGAACCTTCGACCCCCGTTTCTGAGGACCATACGCTCCGCCAAGGAGTTTAGCCTTGCGATGGCCGAATACGCGACCATGAAGGGGCGATATGACGCGTACAGGCTGGGGAAGGTGAAGCGTAAGTTCCGAAAGTTCAATTACCGAGGGAAGATGCTGATCGCTATATTCTCCCAGCCGTTGGACCAGTTCAGCATGAAGGTCAAGGGAGTGAAGGAGTCGGAAGATGGGCTGGTGGTGGTCGATCTTTCATATCGCCACGAACGCCTGATGGGGAGAAAATCCAACAAGAAGCGGGTCTACTACATCATCATCGCAGTTCCGAAAAGCGCCATGCCGGTGGTCCTCCATGCCAAGGAGGTGAAGGTGAAGCGGAGGACGAATGCTCGCCTGACCAAGGTGACCGGAGTGCTGATGGAATATGGCGATGGCCAGGTGCAGCTGGTGGTGGAAAAACGGAGAAGGGGGAAAAAGAGCACCTACTATGTAAAGGACCCGGACTATGAGGCGATAAAGGATCACTTTGGCAAAAGGGTTACCATCGAGGGGTACATAAAGCCGGAGGGCCTGAGCGCCTATGAATGGGAGATCACCTACGACAAGCTGGTGAAGGTGTATGAGCCCAGAAAGCGTGGGCGTCGAAGGAAGTAAGCGGCGGGGCTATTGATCTTCGTCGCTCGATATTTCTTCCCATGCGCCATCGCCGCCTTTGGCGAAGAATAACGGCGCGCGCATCCCACCTTCCCGGCACAAGGCCGCCGCCAGAGTGGCGGACACCTGCGGCAGAGTGAGCGCCATCTGGCAACCGGCGCCGATGCCGGACGGCTTCATGGCGGTCCGCACCACCAGCCCCCCTTCTTTCAATATCTTCTCCGCCCGCAGGGTGGAGTGGGTGTTCTGGAAAACAGCATAGACAATCGGGTGGCTCATTTCGCGCTTATGATCTTAACGAGGGTAGATATAAACAGGCGGATCTCCCTTTTTGTGGTGAAAGGCCCAGGGCTGACCCGAGTGGCGCCTCCGGGAAATGTCCCCATGAAGCGGTGCGCCTCCGGGCTGCAATGCAATCCGGCGCGAGAGGCCACATGCTTCTGGTCCAGCAGGTTGGCCACGGTGGCGCAGTCCACTCCCCTCACGTTGAACGACACCAGGCTGGACCTTTTCGCCGCATCGTGGGGAGGGTACAGGTCTATATCCGGATGATTCCCCAGGGCCTCGATCAGCATGGCGCAAAGGGTGGTCTCATGTTCCCGGATGCTCTTCACCCCCCTGGCGGAGATATATCTGATCCCTGCCAGCAGCCCCGCCACGCCGGGGGTGTTTGTGGTGCCCGCCTCGTGCCTGTCGGGCCAAAACTCCGGAGTGAAAGGATCCTCCGAGGCCGATCCGGTGCCTCCTTCCACCATGGGCTCCGGCTCCACCCCTGGGGCGAACCATGCCAGCCCCACTCCCTGGGGGCCCAGCAGCCCCTTGTGCCCCGGCGCCACCAATACGGAGGCCTCG
>JAOUNV010000286.1 GCA_029880775.1 Nitrospinota bacterium
TCGGCTCCACCTTGGTCAACGCAGAGAGGGCGGATATTCTTGATGGCACCGGGGACTCGCTTTATTTTGCCGGAATCCCATGGAGATCGAACACCGGAGCTCCTATTTCCAAAATTCCCCCCGAGGGGGAAACCTTCTCCGTATGCGCGGCGGCGGCGTTGATCCAGAAGGAATGGTTCGACAAGGTGGGAGGTTTCGACGATCGGTTTTTCTGCTACCTGGAGGACACGGATCTGGCATACAGGATGCGCCTTCTGGGCCAGCGTTGCGTTCAGACTCCGGATTCTGTGGCCTTGCATATGGGCTCGGCCCTATCCGGCGGCCGCTATGGGGACTTTTCCCAGTTTTACGGCTCCAGGAACAGGATATGGCTTTACATGAAGAACACCCCGTTTCTGCTGTTGCTTTTCTCATTCCCCTTGTTCCTGGCGGGGCAGGCGGCGCTGATGGCAAAGGCTGTTGTCTCCGGATATGGGGGGCCTGTGATAAGGGGATCCCTGGCGGCAGTGGCCGGGCTGTGGCCCATCTTAAAGTCGCGGCGTCAGGTCCAGGGTTCCGCCACGGTGGGTTCGGTAGGTATCGCCCGAGCGCTCACATGGTCGCCTATAAAGCTTCTGCGAAGAGGCGCTGATATCAGGCCGCTGTAGCATCCCCCCCCCCGCCCAGACATTTTCCGCTACATTGTCACCTGTCCACCCGCAAGAGGCCTTTTTACACGAATCTTAAGCTCCAGTTTATGGAATGGCTTGCCGATGAGGTCGTCCACCCTCGGGAAGAATAGGTCCTTGCGTATGGCCGTTTTTTTTAACTTGGATATTCTTCTTCCCTGAAATGATAATATGTAGCAGTGGGAATCGGGACTTATCGAAAGAAAGAAGGGAAATGAAGCAAAGCGTTATTGAATTCGAGCGGCCCATCGCCGAGCTGGAAAGCAAGATAGAAGAACTGACCGACCTGGCCAGGCGAGACAACATAGATTTTTCCAGCGAAATATCCAACCTGAAGCGCAAGGTGAAGAAAATGCGCCGTGATATATTCCTGAACCTGGCGCCGTTGCAGAGGGCCCAGTTGGCCCGTCACCCGATGCGGCCGCACACGCTGGATTATATACACCACATGACCACAGACTTTATAGAGATGCGCGGCGATAGGGTGTTCGGCGACGATAAAAGCTTGGTGGGTGGGTTCTGCAAGCTGGAGTCTCGCCCTGTGATGATCCTCGGCCACCAGAAAGGCAGGGATACCAAGGAAAACCTGGCGCGAAACTTCGGCATGTCCAATCCGGAGGGGTATCGCAAAGCCCAGCGCCTGATGAAACTGGCGGAAAAGTTCAATCGTCCTATAATCACACTGATGGACACCAAGGGGGCGTTCCCCGGCAAAGGCGCCGAGGAGCGGGGCCAGGCGGAGGCTATCGCCAAAAGCCTGATCGAGATGTCCCGACTAAGGGTGCCCATCATTAGTGTGGTCATCGGCGAAGGAGGCAGCGGAGGAGCGCTGGCTATCGGCGTGGGCAATCGCGTCATGATGATGGAGTATGCCGTCTATTCGGTGATCAGCCCGGAGGGGTGCGCGGCCATTTTGTGGAAGAGCGCGGACAAGGCGGGGGAAGCTGCAAAAGCCTTGAGAATGGGCGCGAAGGATCTTCTGGAATTTGGGATTGTGGACGAAATGGTGAAGGAGCCGCTGGGAGGCGCTCACAAGGATTGCAAAGCGGCGGCTTCGATTCTGCGCCGGGCGCTACGGCGCAACCTGGACGAGCTTGTGGAGCTTTCAGGAGATGAGCTGGTGAGGCTGCGAAGAGAAAAATTCCGCCAGATGGGGTCTTTCACAGGCTAAAAAGAGCAAGGCGGGGCGGGCGGCTTTTTATCGGCTTCGCCCGGACCCCGCGTCGCAAAATAGCTATTATTTGCCTTTGCGTTCGATTCCCTCGATCTCAAGCAACAACTTGACTTCGTCGCCCACCACCAAACCACCGGCTTCCAGCAGCTTGTGGAAATTAACTCCGAAATCCTTTCTGTTGATCTTTCCCGTGGCGGTGAACCCGGCCCTTGTGTTGCCATAAGGGTCCTTGACCTTGCCCACCATCTCCCCCATCAGTTTCACAGGCTTGGTGACCCCTTTAATGGTCAGGTCGCCAGAAACCATATAGTGGATCCTGTGCGCCTTGATCGCCGTCACTTTGAAAATGATTTTAGGATACTTGGCCGCGTCAAAGAAGTCTGGGGAGCGCAGGTGATTGTCCCTCTTCTCGTTTCTGGTGTTGACACTGGCGGCGTCGATGGTGGCTTCGGCTCCGGTAAGCTGGCCCTTGCCATCCAGGGTGAATGTGCCAGCGACCTTGTCGAACACGCCCTTCACATTGGACACCACCATATGCTTGACCGAGAACCCGATGGAAGTGTGATCCTGATCCACATCATATACTCCCGCGATGGCTGGGGAGGCGCTCAGGATGGCTGTTAACGCCATGGCGAACATTATCTTTTTCAATTTATGTCTCCTTGTAAGTGTGATCACGTTGTTCAATATAGATGCTGGCCAGGAGGGATAAGTTACAGTTTTTCGTGAGTGCCGTCACACAGGGGGGGCATTTTTGTGCGTTTGCACTGGCAAAGGGGTAGTTCGCGTTCTTCGGCCAGTGTTATAGTCTCTGGCCCAAAGCCGGTTCCTTCATGCGAACCGTCGCAAAATGGCTGGGTCTTCGACAGACCGCACCCGCACCATTTATATTCGCCTGGTCCTATTTTCACTTTGGCCGGCTCTTTCTTGCAGACAACCGGGTCAATCAACTTATCGGCCATAAACAATATCCTTTCGAAATATTCGCAATATGTGGCCACCGGTATGCGGCCTGAGATAATGATGAATTCGGCACGTAATCAACCGGTGTCAACATGCAATATTTATTATTAGGAACGATGGCGCGTTTTGCAAGACTTATAAAACAGACAGTCGTTATTTCTGTGGAATGTTTGCGATTCTTTGCAAGATATCAGCCCAATTCCTTCAGTCTGGGAGAAAAACAGCTCCCGAATATGGCCCATGGGGCGCTGCGGCCAGACGACCGCCACGGCCATGGAGCAAGGCGTGGCCCGCGCGGAATTACTGGGTCGGCGGGGGAATGGGAGCGGGGGGCTCGAACAAGTCTATATTCTGGTCGAAAATATAATCGTCCGCAATGACCACGTGGATCGCCGGGCGCGGTTCACCCAGGGGCTTGCCCGCCGTCGCTTCCACTATCAAGCTATACTCCCCAGGCGCCAGGTTGTCTATTCGGTAGTAGCCGAACTGATCCGTCAGCCCCACACCTACGCTGTTCCCATCAGGGTCATATGCTCGTACCGCCGCTCTGTTCACGGGGGCGCCATCGGGCCATTCCACTTTTCCCGCCACGCCATAATAGGCCATCGCTGTGAAATCCACCTGGGTAATAGCCCCTGCGGCCACTTCGACCCGAAAAAATTTGCGCGCGATTTTGAATTCTATCGGCAAGGTTCCCTCGTCTATCTCCACCAGATATATTCCCGGCTTCAGGTTTCCGACGAAGAACCTGCCGCCGGCCATAATCTGGGAGATTCGCGAGCCATTGATGAGCACCTGCAGGTCGTCCACGTCCAGCCTCACGCCTGTGCTGTTGTATACCGCCCCGGATATCCCACCGCGGACGAAGCTTAGCAGGCTGTTTTGCACCGGGGTAAATCCATTTTCGGTGTTGGCCATCCCCAGCTGGAATCTGGCCGAAAACGTTTGGTTTCGGCTGTCTTTGGCTGTTCGGTGGTGGCCATTGGTATACTCCAGCCCCAGC
>JAOUNV010000287.1 GCA_029880775.1 Nitrospinota bacterium
GGGTGAAAGTGGCCGCGATCTATCCTAAGCTTGTGTGGCCATTGCCGCTTAAGGCTTTGGACGCTTTCGCCAAGAAGTATCCGAAAACTCTGGTACCGGAGATCAACAAGCAGGGCCAGCTGGCCAGCATTCTCCGGATGAAGACCGATATGAAACCGATCAGCTATAACATCTATGGCGGGATGCCTTTCACCCCGCAGATGATAGTCGACAAGATAAAGGAGGTGTCTAAATGACCACTGCCGCAGCGCCGATGAAGGCGAAAGATTATAAAAGCACCGTTCCGCCCACTTGGTGCATGGGGTGTGGAGACTACGGTGTGCTAAACGCCGTATTGAAGTCGTTTGCCGACAAATCGATGAGCATCGACGAAACGGTGCTGGTCTCCGGCATCGGCTGCTCGTCCAGGTTCCCATATTTCGTGAAGACATACGGCATGCATACGGCCCATGGCCGCGTCCTGCCGGTGGCGGCGGGCGTGAAAATGTCCCGCCCGGACCTGAACGTTATCGCGTTCGGCGGAGACGGCGACGGGTTCTCCATCGGCGGAGGGCATGTACCCCACGTGGTGCGCAAGAATACCGACATCGCTTATATCCTGATGGACAACTCCATATATGGATTGACCAAGGGGCAAGTCTCCCCCACTTCCGAAGTGGGAATGGTGACCACCACCACCCCATACGGCGCGCCGGACAACCCGGTGAATCCGTTGGCTTTCTGCCTCACCTATGGCGCCACATACGTAGCCCAGGGGTATAGCTCAAAGAGCAAACAGGTGCAGGAGCTGGTGACCGGAGCCATCAATCACAAAGGCTTCGCTTTCGTGAATATCATCTCGCCATGCCCCACGTTCAACAAGATCAACACTTTCGACTCTTACAAAGAGAGCCTGGAAGAAGTGCCGGAGGATCATGACACTTCCGACCTGAACGCGGCGCTGAAAATCGCATTGAGGGCGAAGGAGGGCAAAACCCCAATCGGTCTTTTGTATAAAGAGGACCGTCCCACCCTGGTGGATCGGCTGACCGATATCCGCAAGAAAGCGGGCGGTGACGAAAACTTCGATTTGAACAAGATCATAGACAATTACATCCCGTAAGAATCAACCAAGGCGCCGGATCGACGATCGGTCCGGCGCTTTTTTAATTATGTGAAAAGGAAAAGATACAATGTCATCTCGCACATTCGCCATGATAAAGCCGGACGCCGTGTCCCGCGGGCTCAGTGGCAAGATCATCAGCAGGATAGAAACCAGCGGTATGAAAGTCGTCGCCCTGCGCAGGATACTCATGACCCCGGCTCAGGCCCAGGGGTTCTATATCGAGCATAAGGATCGCCCCTTCTACGGCTCATTGACCGGGTATATGAGCTCCGGACCCTGCTACATCGCCGTGCTGGAAGGGGACAACGCCCAGGTGAAGTGGCGCGAAATTATGGGAGCCACAAATCCGGCCGACGCCGCCGAGGGAACCATCCGAAAAGAGATGGCCGTGGATCTGGAGAAAAACTCGGTTCACGGGTCCGACTCCGCCCAGTCCGCCGCCAGGGAGGTATCATACTTTTTCGCTGAGGCCGATATCGTATCGTAGAGCTTCATTCGAATCGTTTAATCACCCGCCGTGGCGACACCGTCCCGGCGGGTTTTTTTGTAAAGAGACAAGCTTGAGCTTCTTGGAAATCTGTCCAGGAGCGCGGAACGAGGTGTATTATTAACAATAGCTTGGCCGGAGCGACCGGGGGCTGATTAAAAACCTTATCGGCTGGTATCATAAATGAATGAAGTTAAGTCAAAAGCCCCTTTGTGGGTTAAGGTGGTCTCTGTTTTTGCCGTTATATTCGGTGTGATGACACTTATATCTGGCGGGTCGGTGCTGTTTATAGACAGCGCGCGCCGAGGCGCTGGCGCTTATGTCCCGTTCGTCACCTGGTTCAACTTTATCGCCGGGCTCGTATACATAATAGCCGGAGCAGGTATTTGGAAGCTCCAAAAGTGGTCTGGCCAGCTCTCCATTTTCTTGGCTGTTTCGACTTTACTGGTATTTATCGCTTTTGGAATTCACATAATATACGGCGGTAGCTATGAAATGCGCACAGTGGCGGCTATGACACTTCGGTTCTCCGTGTGGGCCGCAATATCATATTTCGTTTGCGGATTAATAGGGTGTGGAAGAAAGCCCACCGCAACCTGATGTATACGCGCCTTAGCAATTGGAAATAACAGAGCGATTAAAGAACGCCACAGTGCGGCTTTATGTGCGTAAAAAGCTTGAACAGGGCTGGACATCGGAGTTGTAAAGGTCTGTGTGTTGGAGTCGCAAGGTAAAATGTGGTTGCGAAATTTGCGGATCAGGCGCAGATCTACAGCCCCTTCTTCTTCAGCCAATCATGAGCGTATCCGGCCACCTGCTCCCACCCCTGCTCGCCCATGACGTTGTGCGCCATCTCCGGAAATTCGTGATACTCGGACACATGGGCGTATTTGGCGGCCACATCGCGCACCGCCGCCGCCGGCATTGTCCTGTCCCGCCCGGCCCCGATCACCAACATGGGCGCTGTCACCTTCGCCTCATCAACCGCCGAACCCTTACCCCGGTCAAATAGCCAGAAGCCGATCTCGAAAACAGCCCGTCCGGAATCATAGACCATCCTGTCGAAGAAGCGCCTTTGCTCATCTACTGGTGTGTTCTGGAATGCCGAATAAACCATAGAGTCGAAAGAGGGGCGGAACGGCTTGCGCCAGAACCCCCAGAGCAGCAGCACCTCCCACATTGAGCGGATTACCGACCATCGCAAGCCCATGATGCCAGAGGGGAATCCTGGCGTGAGCAGGACATAAGCCTTGCCCAACCCGCGCGCCGCCAGAATCTGGGTCAGCAAGCCACCCATGGAATGCCCCATAATGATCGGCGGCTCAGGGAGCTTGCGAATTTGCTCTTCCAGATGGTCGGCGAAATCCTGCAGGCCGGTGGTACCAAGCTCCGGCACAGGTGGCGCTTTCGGGTCCACATCGTGATACAACATGTCCACCGCAACGCATTTGTATCCCCTCTCTTCAAAAAAAGGCGCGTACTTCTCGAAAACCCACGAGCCGGCCCACATCCCGTGAATCATGAAAATAGTCTCAGACATAGTCCCTCCTCAAGATGTTGATGTATACGTTATTTTAGAAACCCTTTTTTTGGATGGGGCCTGGGGAAAACCTTTCTTCAAAAAGGGTCCCCCAAATAACATCCGTCAACATATCAGGCCATGACGCAGCCAATAGCGCCGTTTAGTTGCGGTTCGGCAGGAGTGATCACCTCCACGCCGGTTTCTATTTCCAGCATTTTCCGCACCGCCATATTTTTCGCCACACCTCCCGTGGCTACGATAACCTTTGGTCGATATCGCCGGATCATCGGTGTCAGCCTGGCCACCACAGAGGCGTTAGCCCCCGCCAGGATGCTTTCCACCGAGGCCCCGTCAGACACCAGCCCCACCACCTCCGATTCGCCGAATATAGCGCAGGTGTTCGAAAGTTTCACCGGGTCATCCCAGCATTGGCCCAGCATATCCAGCGAAGCGCCCAAAGCTGTGGCGATATTTTCCAGGTATCGTCCAGACCCGGCGGCGCATTTATCGTTCATTACAAAATCGTCCACCATGCCATCGAGGACACTGATCACTTTTGTATCCTGCCCCCCCAGGTCCACCAGAGTGAAGTCATTCAAACCCGTTTGGCTGACGGCGCCTGCCGCATGAGCCATTATCTCCGGGATCGCCTGCCCCCCAGCCACGGCCACGTTGTTGC
>JAOUNV010000288.1 GCA_029880775.1 Nitrospinota bacterium
CATCGGGGGGGTGGATGGCGTGCTGTATATGGGCGAGAAGATGATCACCGACCGGTTCGACGGAAGGGAGGGGACGCTGCATCTGTATGTGGAAGGGTCCAAGCCGATAATCACATCGGCGGTGTTCGGCGCCGTCGCCGACGCCATGGACGAGCTGGCGGCCAGCCTGCCTGTGGTGATAGATTCCTCCTGCTCCTCGCTGTGCGCCGAGTCTGTGAACAACAAGCCGATGGAACTGGAGAAGCATTACAGCTACGGCTCGGATGACTACAGGATGGTCGACTTCTTCCTGCCGGTGCTTCCCGCCTTTTTCGTTTTCTTCTTCACGTTCATTCTATCCACCATCACGTTCCAGCGGGAAAGGCTGCGCGGGACACTGGAGCGGCTTCTGGTGGCGCCGGTGGGGTTTTATCAGGTGATAGCGGGGTACGTGATGGGATTCTTCATCTTCGCCAGCCTGCAGTCCATGATTGTGGTGACGTATATCCTTAAGCTTATCCAGTTCGAGTTCACCTGGTCGCAGACGCTTTCGTTTGGCGTAGTAGTGCTCCTGACAATGCTGGTGGCCCTGAACATGGGGCTACTGGCGTCGTTTCTGGCCCACAACGAATTTCAGGCGTTGCAATTTATCCCCCTGGTGATCCTGCCGCAGATATTTTTGGCGGACATCATCTGGGATATAAACAGTTTTCCCACGTTTTTCCAGGTGATCGCCAAGGCATTTCCACTCACCCACGCCAACGCCGCCGCCCGCGATATAATGATAAGGAACAACCCCATATCCAACTCATGGATGGAGCTGTTGATCCTGGTCGGTTTCATCGCTGTTATTTTTACGGTAATGACTTTGGTGGCACAGAAGAAGGACAAGAGCATATAAGAAAAGGGAGGGGGGCGACTGGGGACTAGTAGCAGTTGTACTTGATGCTGGAGTCTTTGTATCCGTCGTTACAGATTACTGACGCGTCGATGTCCGGGCCAACTGAACAGTCCACTCCGCCATGGTCCGCGCAGGCGCCAGGCACTGCGCAATTCGTATCGCACACTATTGTGGGGGGCTTGGGCAACGTTCCGCCGTTTCCACCATAATCATCATCCTCCTCCTCCCCACAAGCGATGGCCAGTGACAGCGCCGCCACGAAACAGGCTGAGGCAAATATATTCTTCAACAATGAACGATCCATGGTTTTTTTTGTTTGCGACCAGTTGAGATGTGGCTTCACTTGAAAAACCAGAAGCCTAGCGAAACAGCAGATGGCATTTTAGTAAAAATATGAAGTAAAAAGCAACAAAAATGCTTTCCGTAATATATCTGCGTACTATCCCTTTGTGGCCATTCCTGTTTTTCGGATGTGGGTCACGAAGTCCTCCGCCCATTCCGGCGCGCCGCAGGAGTGGATATGCGCATAAGTGGACAGAGTGTTTTTGCGGAGGATTCCGTCGTGGGCTCCATCAATCCCTGTTCCCCTTTGGACGCGCCAGGCGAACCGCGTGTCCGCCTCCAGCCCGATGAGCCGGGAATGGTGGAATTCGTGGCACAAAACCTTTCCGCCGGCTGAAAACCATGAGCACGCTCCGGTAGGCTCCAATGTCATGTATCCCAGGCCCATAGGCTTTTTCTCCATATGGACATCGCATGGCAGGAAACCGACCATCTGGCTCCTGGCGCCATCGAACTCTATGGAGCGGGTGAGGTACATCAATCCCCCGCATTCGGCCAGCGCGGGGAGGCCATTTTCCAGTTCATGGCGGATCTGCCCGCGAAGCGCGGTGTTGGCCTCCAGCTCCTTTAGGAAAACCTCAGGAAACCCACCCCCTATATACAGGCCGTTCACTTCTGGCAGACGCCGATCTTCCAGGGGGCTGAACGGGACCAGCCGGGCGCCGGCGGCCTCCAGGGCCTCCAGGTTCTCCGGGTAGTAGAAAGTGAAGGCCCTGTCCCTTGCGATCCCAATGGTGATGTCCGAGGCTTTTCTTTCGCTGGGGCACGGCGGAAGCTTGGGCAGGGGGGCTGCGGATTTGGCGATTTGGGCGATACGGTCCAGGTCCACGTTTTCAGCGATGATTCGCCCGATATCGTCCACCTTGGAAAAAAGTGTGGGATCCTCCTTCACAGGGATCAGACCCATGTGCCGCTCCAGGACTTTCATTTGCTCTGGGGCTTTTGGGATGGCGCCCAGGATTTCCACATCTGTGTTTCGGCGGATAGAATCCACCAGCTTGGCTTCGTGCCGGGCGCTGGCCACACGGTTCAGGATCACTCCTCGGATAGGCAGGTCCGGCTCGAACCGGGTGAACCCTTGGACCAGGGCCGCAACGGAGCGGTTCATCCCCATGGTGTCCACTACCAGGATCACCGGCAACCGCAGAAGATGCGCCAGCCCGGCGGAGGAATCCGCCCCCTCCGGGTCCAGCCCGTCATACAACCCCAGGTTCCCCTCCACAACGGCGATATCCGCTCCCTGGGAGAAGGTGGTGTATGCGCGCAGGATGGTTTCGTCCCCCATCATGAAGAAGTCGAGGTTTCGGCAATTCCTTCCGGCGGCGCTGGAAAGCCACATGGGGTCTATATAGTCTGGGCCTTTCTTGAAAGGCTGTACGATCAGCCCGCGCTGGGAAAACGAGCGGCAAAGCCCGACGCAGACTGTCGTTTTGCCGGAGCTTCGCAGTGGAGCGGCCACCAGAAGACCATTAGTGGGTGTCATGGGATATGGACCTGTTTTGACCGCATGTTTTAGTTTTTTGAATCATAATTAAGATTATCATATCTAATAGAGGTGACCATAAAAAGGCCGGGCAACCCGGCGGGCGGAAATAAACGGAGGAATGATGCAGACTAAATACGGATTTGGCAAGGAAGTCGACGGCGGATTTGACGAGACTGTGGCGAAAGTGAAAAGTGAACTGGCGACTGTCGGTTTTGGTGTTCTAACGGAGATTGACGTGAAGGCCACGTTGAAAAAGAAATTGGACAAGGATGTGGCGCCGTACGTGATTCTGGGCGCCTGCAATCCACCTTTCGCCGCCAGGGCCCTGGAGGCCGAGCCTTCTATCGGGCTGTTGTTGCCTTGCAATGTGGTGGTGCGGCAAGTGGCGGAGGGGAAGATGTCTGTGGAGTTTATGGACCCGAACGCTGTGTTGAGCATGGTGGATAGAGAAGATGTCCACACATTGGCCGGCGAGGTGCGCCCCCTGCTGGAAAAGGTGATGGCTGCGATCTAGGGAGTATTGGAAGGATGAATCCTCGCCTCGGAGGGGGGATTCATGAATCCTTTTATGGTCAAGTCTCATCAAACATGTCATCGGTTATACATGATTTTCTCGCCCGGCCCATGACCAGGTGAGATGGGGCTCCCCATGAGAAAGGGGAGAGTGTATAATCAGCGGAAGATCTGTATCTAGGATAACTTCGTTCAGCTTTGGGAAGCTATTTGAATGAGTAAAGGTTTGTTGGCTGTCGCCATATTCTTCACAGTCTTGGCGTTTCCGTTGATATTCAACGCCACCAGCGCGGTGACCGGCTCCATTGGTGGTCATCCGGTGTTGAAACAGGGAAAGGGCGAAAAATGCGTCAAGGATACAGGTTGGATGCGGCGCAACCATATGAAACTGCTCAAACACACCCGCGACGACTCTGTGCGTGGTGGAATTCCCGCTGGCGAGTCTGGATTGGCCGGTTGTATTTCGTGCCATCCCAAACGTGGCGAATTTTGTGACAGCTGCCACTCCTTTGTGGGCGCCAGCCCTGAATGCTGGCGATGCCACCATTACC
>JAOUNV010000289.1 GCA_029880775.1 Nitrospinota bacterium
GTCATAGGTGAACATCCCCATTTTCTTGTACAGGTTGGTGACGTCGATCACATTAGGGCCGTGGGTTCCTTTCCTGATGGGGAATTCGGCGGATTTGCCTGTGGAGTTGTCTGTTATCGTGACTGTGTCTTTACCCATGATCGCAACCTCAAGGATGAATTGTTGTCATAAAGCTGCGGAAAATCCGCCCCCTTTGCAAGCCATCAGTTTCTGGCGCCTTCCATCAGCTCTACTGATGGCGCATTTATACCATTTATACACCAAGGGATATTTTCTTTCAACTTTGTTGGCCTGTCCACATATACAGCCTCTCATGATAAAATATGCGGCAATGTCAACAGATATCATAAAGCTTCCGGAAAACCCGGCTATCCTCGTGGTCCGTACGGACAGGATAGGGGACATGGTCCTTTCCCTCCCGGTCTTCGCCTCCATAAGGAAGGCATGGCCAGCGGCCCGGGTCACGGTTCTGGCCAGGGATTACACAAGCCAGCTTATTGAAGGGCGGGAGGATGTGGACGAGGTTATTTCCTTCTCCTCGTCCGGCGCCCATGTACCTGCCGGCATGATCCTTCCGCTGGCCTCCAGGCTGCGGGAGAAAAAGTTCGATGCGGCCATCCTGCTGTACCTGAAAAGCTCCGTGGCCATCACCCTGGCCCTGGCAAGGATACCCGTTCGCATCGGCCCGGCCACCAAGCTGGCCCAGCTTGCCCTCACCCACAGGATACCGCAGCGCCGCAGCCAGGGGCTTAAAAACGAGGCGGATTACAACCTGGACCTGCTGGCGCCCCTGGGGATAGAGCCTGTCAGGGAGGCCAAAATCCATGTGGACCCGAATGCCCCAAAGGTGTTTCAAAAGAACGGGGGCCGGCCCCTGGTGGGTGTTCATCCGGGAAGCGGAGGCTCGGCCAGGAATTGGCCGAAATCCAACTGGGTGGAGCTGATACGCGCCCTTTCAAGGGCGGGCTACGACATAGCCCTCACGGGCGCCGCCCACGAAAGAGATATGGTGGAAGGGATAAAAGAAGCCTCAGGGGAGCGAGCGCAGGTGTACATAGGGCAAAACGGCCTTAAAGCGTTGGCCGAAGCCTTGGCCCAGCTGGATGTGTTCGTGGGCCCAAGCACAGGCCCTCTTCATATGGCTTCCGCCGCAGGAACCCCGGTAGTTGGGATATACTGCCCCATTAGGGTGTGCTTGCCTGTGCGGTGGGGGCCGATAGGGCCTGGCGGCAGCGCCGTCGCCCCGGATGTGCCGCCCTGCGAATATTGCCTGGGCGCGGATTGTCCGCATTTTGACTGCATGGAGAAAATTACGCCGGATATGATAGTGGACCAGGTGGCCATAAAGATCCGGTCCGCCACCTTAAATCCCCGGGATTGATTATGGAATTATACAAAAGGCTTTTGGAGTATTTGAAACCCTACAGGGCAAGGTTCGTCGTGGCGTCCATATTCATGCTCTTTGTCTCCCTGACATCCGGGGCCACCGCCATGATCATCCAGCCGGTGCTGGATGACATCTTCCTGCGCAAGGATCAAGAAATGCTCATACTCCTTCCCATCGGCGTGGCGCTAATCTATCTGATCCGCGGAGTTGGCCGCTATGTGGCTTCCTCCCAGATGCAGCTTATCGGCCAGATGGCCGTGAGGGACATCAGGAACCACCTGTTCGGCCATATCCAGAAGCTGTCCCTAGATTTTTTCTCCGCCAGGAAGACAGGCCAGATCATCTCCCGCATCACCAACGACGTCTACGTGATACAGGATTCCGTGGCAATAGTTGTCTACGACCTTATCAGGGAGAGCATGACCATGATTGTGCTCCTCTTTGTGGTGTATTACCACAACTGGAAGCTTGCCACCATTGCGCTTCTTGTCATCCCCTTCTCGGGCCTGCTTATAGACAGGCTGGGCAAGAGGCTCCGGCTGGTTTCCGGTGAGACCCAGGAGGCGATGGGGGATCTGAACGCTATGCTTGTGGAGACGTTCACCGGCATCCGGGTGGTGCAGGCTTTCGGCATGGAGAAATACGAGGTGGCGAAGTTTCACAAACGCAATGACACCTATTTCCAAAAAATAAAACGCACCATAAGGATAAACGAGCTTACAAGCCCACTAATGGAGTTTATCGGCGCGCTGGGCATCGCCTTGATCATATGGTACGGCGGATCCATGGTGATGGAGGGCAAGACCAGTGTCGGCGCCTTCTTCTCCTTTATCATGGCCCTTTTCATGCTGTACGCCCCCATCTCCAAGCTAGCCCGGGTGTACAACAAGATCCAACAAGCCCTGGCCTCGGCCCAGCGCATATTCGAGATCATGGACACCAGCCCCTCCATCAGGCAAAAGGAAGGGGCCGTATCCATGGCGCCGTTAGCCAGCCATATAGAGTTTAGGGATGTCTGTTTCCATTACGGGGAGGAAGACCAGGCTCTGGACGTCATAGACTTGAAAGTGGAAAAAGGCCAGGCGGTGGCTCTGGTGGGCCCCAGCGGGGCGGGGAAAACCACCCTGGTGAACCTTATACCCCGCTTCTTCGATGTGTCAAAAGGCGCCATACTCTTCGATGGAACTGATATCCGTGACGTCACCATACCCTCACTCAGGGAGCAGATAGGAATAGTCACCCAGGACGTGTTCCTGTTCAACGACTCCATACGGAACAACATAGCCTACGGCCAGGAGGATGCGCCCATGGAGCTTATCGAACGGGCCGCAAGGGCGGCTTACGCCCACGACTTCATCATGAAGGCGCCGGGAGGCTATGAGGCCATCATCGGCGAGCGGGGCCACAAGCTCTCCGGAGGCGAAAGGCAGAGGATCTCCATAGCAAGGGCCATCATGAAAGATCCCGCCGTGCTTATCCTGGACGAGGCCACCAGCGCCCTGGACACGGAATCGGAGATCATGGTCCAAAAGGCCCTGGAGAACCTCATGAGGGAAAGAACCACCTTCGTCATCGCCCACAGGCTGTCCACCATCCTGAGCTCGGATATGATAGTGGCCATGGATGGGGGGCGAATAGTGGAACGGGGAGGGCACGAGGAGCTTCTTGGCCAGGGCGGACTTTACAAGAAGCTATTCGATCTGCAGTTCAGGAGCGCCATGGACACCGTGAAAATGCGAAAGGAAGAGTAAAGGCTCAGTTCTTCTCGTCCATGGCCACCCGCAAGCGGGTCATCACCGGGTTCTTCTCCAGGTTGGAGATTATCTCCTCCAGCGCGTCGCGGAGAATGTCAAACTGGGATTCGGTCAACATGCCAAAGGATAATAGCGCTTGCTCGACGTGGAACACTCCGAAAAGCATGTTGTTCCACTGGACGAAAAACCTCTGAAGGATCCGGGATCTCCCCTCGGAAGGGTTGAACGCCTCTATGAGCTCCATGTGGATGCCCTTGGCTTTCTTTGAGAAAGAAAGGACCCTGGATTGGTCCACAGTCTCAAAATTCACAACTCTAAGGTGACCGGAGAGAGATTTGCTCTCCTCAAGCAGCATGACCATGCAATCACGCATAATGGCCGTTTCGCTTTTTGCCTTCATAACCTCTGCAAAGGGAACAGATGTTCGTCTTTTCCCATGTCCCGGATTTTGTATACGCTATTTTCCGTCTTTCCATGCGCCAAAGTCAATATGCTCCGGCTGGTAGTATATTTATAGCGCCCTCCAAAGGATTTATGATATTATCAACCCGGTATGGGTATTCCGGAATTATTTTGTGTGAGCGAATAATGCACTACGCAGGCGGATTGACAACCTACTTTTTGA
>JAOUNV010000290.1 GCA_029880775.1 Nitrospinota bacterium
TGAGGGTGCCACATTCACCCAGCAAGCGCACCGCAAAGTTTACCAAAGACCTCAGTCGGTGTCCTGTAGCCGAGGCATTTACGAGGGTGGTTGTTCAACGACCGGCCCGCGAATATAAACAGCCTGCTATTGCGTCCTTACTTCATAAATCTTCACGCTGGTAATCATTGGGCAGCCCTGAGCTATCTTTTCGGCTTCATCCATGTTCTCCGCGCTAAAAACCATATATGCGGTCAGGGCATCCAGTCCCATTGGCAGGTTTGTGGTTCCGCTTTTAGTTATTTCTCTTCCCTGCCTAGCCCATTCCCCATATCCGCAATTTTATCTTCCACTGATTTTATCCACTGCATCCACGCCTGCATGATCTCTGGAGTTGGCTGAGTAAATCCGATGAACAGAAAAACAAATTTTTTCACAATATCCCCCCTGTGATGTTTCTTGTACAGCAAGTGTTTCCATTCTATGTTTATTTCTTTGTATAATCAGTTGTGTCTGTTTATCACTGGTGTCCAGAGTGTGAAGCTCTCCTGATATCGATGTATGACTCCGGGGGTGGAAAGTATTATATTCCTCGCTAGGCTCGGAATAACATGCAGCTGTGAAATGAAATCAAATATCATTGCTGGCGCTTGTCACAACGGTTAAGATCAAATAAGCATAGGTTTCACCTGGAACAATAAAATAAATTGAACCGGCGCATGTATAAGAATCAATTCACACAGGCCGCGAATATAGAGACCCCGGTCATTTGCGGAGCCATGTACCCTTGCAGCAATCCAGAACTGGTGGCGGCTGTCTCCGAGGCGGGCGGATTGGGGATCATCCAGCCGGTGTCGATGATATACGTCCACGGCCATGAGTTGCGCGCTGGAATAAAGCACATCCGTTCCATTACTGACAAGCCAATCGGGTTCAACGCGCTGGTGGAGAAATCTTCCTCCCGATACGAAAAGAGGATGCGCGAGTGGGTGGATATCGCGCTGGAAGAGGGGATAAAGTTTTTCGTCACCGCATTGGGAACCCCGAATTGGGTGGTGGAAAAGGCGCACTCCGTCGGAGGCATTGTCTACCACGATGTCACGGAAGGCAAATGGGCGAAAAAGGCGATTGATAATGGAGTGGACGGCCTGATCTGTGTGAATGACCGCGCCGGAGGGCATGCGGGCGCGCTTCCGGCTGAAAAGCTATATGAGGAAGTTTCTGGATTCAAGGTTCCGCTCATATGCGCGGGCGGGATATCCACCGAAGGGGATTTTGTAAAGGCCCTTGAGACAGGTTATTCAGGAGTCCAGATGGGCACCCGATTTATCGCCACCGACGAGTGCAGTTCCCATAACGATTACAAAGATATAATCATAAAAGCCGCAGAAGAGGATATTGTCCTTACCGATAAAATAAGCGGAGTTCCCGTATCGATCATCCGCACGCCATATGTTGAATCGCAAGGAGTCAAAGCAGGTCCAATAGCAAAGTATCTGCTGAAGGGGCGTGTTACAAAAAAGTGGATGAGGATGATCTACACGCTGCGATCCTTCTTCCGGCTTAAAAACGCATCCCAAAAAGGCAAAGGTTATCTGGAATATTTCCAGGCCGGAAAGAGCGTTGGGGGGATATCTTCTGTGGAGCCTGCTGGGGAAATCGTAAAAAGGCTGGCCAAAGCGGCGGATGATTGGGTGGGTGATGGCCCTTAGTGATAGCGATCAAGCATTATCCCATTCGCCGTGAGGCGAATCCCATTCCATACATCGGGAGGTAATTTCTGCGGGCCAGGTGAGATATTTATTTATAGATATTTCCATCTTGTCATGATACAATTTACGGTTTTAACGATATTAAGGCCGTAGACCAAGAATGATAACTCGTGATGATATCCGCAACATAGGCGTCATAGCCCACGTCGACCATGGTAAGACCACTCTTGTAGACACTTTGTTCCAACAGGCGGGAGTGTATGCCGACCACATGAAAATCCAGGAACGCGCCATGGACAGCAATGAGCTGGAGCGCGAAAAGGGCATAACCATATTCGCTAAAAACGCCGCCATATCCTGGCGTGACGTGAAAGTAAACATAGTGGACACCCCAGGGCATGCCGATTTCGGCGGCGAAGTGCAGCGCATTCTGAAGATGGTGGATGGCGCTCTTTTGCTGGTGGACGCGGTGGACGGGCCCATGCCGCAGACTAAATATGTGCTGGCCAAAGCGCTGGAGATGGGGCTGTGTCCCATCGTGGTGATAAACAAGATCGACCGACGGGACGCGCGGCCCATGTGGGCTCTGGACCAGGTGTTCGAGCTTTTCGATACGCTGGGCGCCAATGATCGCCAGCTTGATTTCACAACCGTATACACCTCCGCCAAGCAGGGGCTGGCCACTCTGGACCCGGAGAAGCCAGGTGAGAACATGACCCCTCTTCTGGACGCCATAGTGGACCGCTCCCCGGCGCCGCAAGTGCCCAAGGGGCCTTTCCAGATGCTGGTCTCCAGCGCCGAGTATAGCGACTATCTGGGCAGAATGGCCATTGGCCGCATTCATCGCGGCTCTCTGTCCCTGGGAGATGTCGTCACACGAATTACCAAAGATGGAAAAAATGTGGATGGGAAAGTGGTGAAGCTTTTCTCCTACAACGGAATGGGCAAGAGCGAGATCGAAAAGGCGGAAGCTGGCGAGATCGTGGTGGTGGCCGGGATGAAGGATCTGGAGATCGGCGAGACCCTGGCCAGCCGGGAGACACCGGAAGCGCTGCCGGCCATGGACATAGATGAACCGACTGTAGCGATGAAATTCTTAGTCAACACATCACCCCTGGCGGGCAAGAGCGGGGAGAAGATCACAAGCCGACGGCTGGGCGACAGACTGGAGAGGGAAACCCGCTCCAACCTGGCGTTGCGGATAGATCGCTCCGGTGATGGAGAGGCCTTCAAGGTGTCTGGCCGGGGTGAGTTGCACCTGGCCATACTGATAGAGACCATGCGCCGGGAGAACCTGGAGTTTGCCGTGAGCCGACCGGAGATCATCACACAAGTGGTGGATGGCAAGCTGATGGAGCCGGAGGAGACTGCTGTGGTGGATGTGGACGAAACTCACACCGGCAAGGTGATGGAGCGGATGGGCCTTCGAAAAGGTGTCCTGACCGAAATGGGTACCGCAGGGCCTGGCAGGGCGCGACTGGAGTTTTCCATCCCCGCCCGTGGTTTGATCGGCGCTCATTCAGAGCTGATGACAGAGACCCGTGGAAGCGCCACGATAAGCCATGTGTTCAGCAGGTTTATCCCGTTCTCCGGTCCCATAGAGGTGCGGCGCAATGGCTCTTTGATCAGCCAGGAGGCTGGAGTGGCCACCGGCTACGCCATTGACAAACTTGGTGACCGGGGAGTGTTCTTCATCGAACCGGGCCAGCAGGTGTATGAGGGAATGGTGGTGGGAGAAGCCAATAAACAGGGCGACCTGGTGGTGAATATCTGCAAAGGGAAAAAGCTGACCAATATGCGCGCCGCCGCCGCCGATGATACTATGAGGCTGGCGCCGCCACGGCTGATGTCGCTGGAGCAGACCGTGGAGTACCTGAGTGACGACGAACTGGCGGAAATTACGCCAGGGGAACTGCGCATTCGCAAAAGACAACTCAACGAAGAAGACCGCAAGAAATCCAGAAAACAACTTGCGGCTTCGTAAACCGGAGCGGTTCCAGGCCGCTCCGGACTTCACAGGCCAGACTACTTAATCCGGTCCGGCTCGTGGCAGGCGATGCAGA
>JAOUNV010000291.1 GCA_029880775.1 Nitrospinota bacterium
CAAGTAGGCCACTGGTGGCGATGCCACTAGTGGCTATGCGGGCGCTTTCTTTCTAGCGGTGTCGTTGCGTGGTCAGGAGTCGGCGTACCCTAGGCTTGAGGTCCTCCGGCGCCACCGGTTTGGTGATGAAGTCGTCGGCGCCAAGGTCGAAAACTTTCTGGCGCAACCTGCTCGCCTTCTCCGGATCATCACCATCAGAGTGGGATGAGGTGGCAACGATGATCGGGATCTCATCGTATCTACGATTCTCCCGAATCTTTGTTATGAGTTCGAATCCGTTCATAGTCGGCATTTCAAGATCGACGATAATAAGAAGGGGTGTTACTGTTTCTAATGAGGCAAGGGCCTCCTTACCGTTCTCAGCCTCCAAAAACTCGATAGGGCTATCACCTTCGAGAGCCGCTTTGATACTTCTGCGCTGAATCTCCTGATCATCAACCAGCATCACCAGAGCCTGAGGGTTTGGCAGCGATACGGTGAATAGGGCTCCCTCCCCCTCCTTGGATTCAACGCGAATGTCCCCGCCTTGCGCCATGGCCAGCTCTTTGCACATGGGCAGGCCAAATCCGGTCCCTGTTTCTCCTGACGTTCCAAGACTGGTGGTCTTGACCTCATGTAAAAACAGGTGTGGCGTCAGAGCCTCCTCGATACCGGGGCCGGTATCCTGAACACATATGCCTGCCGGCGCATGGGGGGATTGGAATATGGTAACCGTGTCGCCGGAGCTGCAAAACTTGATGGCGTTATACACCAGGTTATGCAGGATCTCGGTGAGCATGGCGTGGTCCGCCAGGACCATGAAGCTCTCCGGAATGCGGTTATCGATAGCGACGCCTTTTTCCCGAGCATGAGGCGCCGATGATTCTATGACATTGGCCGCAAGGAGCGAAACATCCACTAGCTTTTTTATGGGGCGAATCGAGCCTGTGGAGAGACGGCCGATAGTTAGCAAGTCTTCCATCAGCGAAAGCAGACCTTTTAGAGTTTTGTGGGACTCGCTAATAAGATTTGCACGGACCTGTTGGGGCGCGTTGAAGTCGGGTGTGTCAAGGAGCCCCAGAGCGCCTATCACGCCACTAATGGGCGAGCGCAAATCATGCGACACCAACGCCACGAATTTGTCTTTGAGCTTTGTCGCCTCCTCGGCTTTTTCCTTTGCTTTACGAAGTTCCTCATGCTCCGTTTCGATGATCCCGGCAAAGACCCGGGCCAGGCCGGCCACCACCGCAAGAGTAATGGTGGAGCGGATCGCTTCATAAAGAGGCAGGCTGATAAAAACTGCCGGTGTTACAGTGGCGAGAAGCCCCAGGTTGAAGGCGAACCCTGTGCGCGCCGGAAGCGCTAAGGCCAGAAAGACAATGCCGGTATAGCTCCAGAGCACGCCGACTATCCCCACCTGGTGGATGACTGCCGGATACATAAAGAGGAAGGTCAGGCCGCTGATTCGGATGTCGATTCTTGGAGGTCCCCCGGAACGCATGCTGATGACGTTCAAGGCGAATATAAAGAACACCACCAATGCGGCGGTTCCCACTATATGCCGGTTTTGAGCAAAGTCACCGATGGCAACAGGGAGCAATGTCAATACGCCAACAATGCAAAACCAGAAGTAGACCCGCTCGCGATAACGGAATATATCGAATTCCGGCTGCTGCGCCACCTGATCCGAATCGGAATCCGCCTGCTGCTTGTGTACTTTATTCTCCACGTGACCGGCGGTCTATTGAACTTTTTTGTAGATCATATCCTGTTATCCTCCCGGCCTATGATTTAATGAAAAAATACTTCGACTGTAGCATACCATTACTATAGAAGCCAGGAATATAATCTATTGCTTGGCCAAAAGGCAGAATTCTGGGGCCGCCAAAAAAGGAACCCAACCTGATCAAGCATCTGCTGTACGATCTGCGGATGAAGTTCGTAGAGGCGACCAGCAAGTAGGAGAACTGAAAAAGGTTAAGTCGCCCCTTGTTAGTCGTTGCTCCTCTTAAATTCCCTCTCCGCGATTTCCCGCACTTGGTAGTTAACTGTGGTTCGCTTCACCATCCATTTTCAAGCCCAACGTGTCATTGAAATTTGGCCTATGAAATGGCACACTTGGGAAATGAAAGATGTCGCACGAGCCGCGATCGTCCGCGCGATTGAATTGACAAGGGAAGCGTGGATTATCGCAGGTATCACTCTGGCTTTGTTGCTGGTCATGGAGGGCTGTTCATATCTGGTAGTTAAGGCGCTGGCGCTGGATAAACCGGTCATGGGTTTCCGCAGCAGGGCCGAAGGGTACATTGGTAAGGTGGATCCTATCAAGCTCACGCTAGAGATGAGTCGTACCGATGTGCGATGGTGGCCCTATTCATACTGGCGTGGAGGGGTATTCAGCGGCGAGTATGTAACTATAAATCCATACGGGCTTAGGCGGACAGTCAATCCTCCCGGCCCTGGCTTAAGGCCCAATGTATTCATGTTTGGCGGATCGTCCATGTGGGGGTTCGGCGCCAGCGACGAATACACCATCCCCTCCCAGGTCTCTTCTATTCTGCATAAAAAGTATGGAATTGCTGCGAATGTGGTTAATTACGCTCAGCTGGGGTTCGTCAGTTCCCAGTCGCTGCTGGAATTGCTGGGGGAGCTGAGGGGGAAGCGGCGTCCAAATGTGGTGGTGTTTCTGGACGGGGCTAACGAGATCGTCACCACCGTGGTTAACGATAATATCGGCCTCACGCCTAACGAGGGGAACAGGCGCCGGGAGTTCAACTTGCTGAATACTAGCCGAGCCGCATTCCTGCGCATGGAGGCGTTGTACGGCCTGGTAGCCAACTCATACACGTACACACTGCTGAAGGCGGCCCGCCAACAGGGGCCTACGGCGGCAGAACAACAGAGCCAGGCTGCTGGAGAAAACTGGGAAGGGATGGCGCGCTCATATGAATTTAATGTTTCAGCCGTGGATTCCATATCACAGCGTTTCAGGTTCAAACCGCTTTTCTATTGGCAACCGTTCATATTTGGCAAAAAGCGGCTGACAAAATATGAGGAGCTCGCGGCGGGGTATTACGCCTACATCAGGCCAGCCACAGAGGAAGCGCGAACAAGCCTGGCGCGTCGCGATTTTGGCGCCGCTGGGATAATGTTTACAGACCTGTCGGACCTGTTCGCCGATTCATCCGGGCCGATGTTCATGGACTGGTGTCATTATTCAGAAATGGGAAATCGCGTCATAGCCGAAGTGATGGCGGATGATATAGCTGTGGAAATTAAGCGGCAAATAGCCGCCGCCCAGTCGTGCAAGGAGGCGGGTGATGAAGGCGGGTGCAAGTACGCCTCGCCTGACACTGGGGGGGAATGAGGGGCCGAAAAAAGGGAACAAATTGCCGTGACGGTCTACGCTTTTACGACTAAAAAGCCCCTCCTCTACGCAGTCTCGGTTCGGTAGCGCTCCTGCTTTCTATACAGCTTCGGTCGGCTGATCCCCAGTATCCTGGCGGCCTGGGAAATGTTGCCGTTCACAGCGTCGAGCACATGGAGTATATGCTCCCGCTCGATCTCCGACAGGCTCTGCAGATGGCGCTGGCGGCCTGCTTTCGATTTTTTCTCGAAACTGATCGGCAGGTCTTTTAGCTGGATGACGTTTCGGGCGGTGAGCCCGATGGCCCGCTCCAGCACGTTGATAAGCTCTCGGGAGTTGAACGGCCAGTGGTAGCGCATAAGGGCGTCCATGGCCTTCTTGGCGATTCTTTTGTTGCGGGCC
>JAOUNV010000292.1 GCA_029880775.1 Nitrospinota bacterium
GGCCCTGGCGTACCTGGAGCTGAAGGAGGAGGGGCTGGCCGCCGCCATGGAGAGCGACATGTTCGACCAGGACATCGCCCATCTGGAGGATATGGCCACAGCCGATGGTGTCATCGGGGTTCCTTTCTTTCGGTTCCGGGAGGAGGGCTTTTATGGCGCCCACCAGGTGACTGCGCTGGAGGCTCTAATCAAGAGCGACCCAGCTCTGGTGATTCATCACGACGCAAGCTACGGCGTGATCCTCCCCGATGAGCTGGCCGTAAGGTTGCAAAGCGGGGTGGAGACGCTGGTGCTGGATGTGCGCATCCCGAAGGAATTTGGGGCGGGGCACATCCCGGGGGCCAACTGCATTCCCGCCAAGGTGGTGTACCGAAGCCGAGAAAAGCTGGACAGAAAATGGAACATCGTGGTGGTGGACGATGGCGGGGTGGACGCCAACGAAACGGCGTTTTTGCTCGCCTCGGAGGGGTTCAATAAAGTCTCGGTTTTGTCTGGCGGGTTCCCCGCATGGAAGGGGAGCGAGGAAAAAGGAATCGAAAAGTGGCACGACAAGCTGAAAAGCTAACGTCGCCATGGGCGCTGACGATGGCGCTTACAACGCTGGTGGCCATCCTTTTTATGTCGCTTGGTGGCCGAGCGATAGCGCAAGGAGATGACTCTTCCTCCTGGGTGGCGAAAATCAAGCCCCGGGGATGGAGCTTTTCCGCCACTACCACCATCAACGAGGAATTGAGAATGGAGCTGGTGATAGACAGCGGCTCCAGCTTCACTATCATCTCCACCAGGGCCGCCAAAGAGCTGGGGATCGAGGACCGGCTGGCCCAGGCGCCCCGTTATCCGCTCAACGCCGGGGGTGGAGTGGTGTGGGTGCGTCTGGTGGTGCTGGATAGCGTCAGCGTGGCAGGCGCCGTGGCCCATGGCGTGGAGGGGGCGGTGGCGGACTTGCCCAGCTTCAAGGGCGCTCATGGCCTGCTGGGGAAAAGCTACCTGGACCGGTTTTCATTTCGGGTAAACGGTCCCGCCAGGAAAATGACCCTCTCCTCCCATAAAAGCCGCCCCTTGTATGGGGGCCGGGGGGAAGGATGGTGGAAAAGTCAGGCGAAAAGGTTGCGTCTTCAGGAAAGACTGTTTCGCAGCATGGAGCTGGGTGCGGAAAAAAGCGTCCATTCCGGCGATACTCCAGATCGGCTGCTAAGCGAAAAGCTCTCCCGGACGGATGCTGCGAGGCTGGCCCGGTATTTCAAGGATCTGCTGACGAGCCTGGAAAAGGAAGCCCGGAGCCTGGGCGCGCCGGAGGAGTGGGCTATTCAATCAGATCGCTAGTTGTCCGATTAATTGTTCGGGAGCCGGATGACGAATCTGGCGCCGTTTCCGGAGCCTGGCTCCACCCAGATGGAACCGCCATGAAGCCACGCGCCCAGCTTGCAGAAAGCCAACCCGATACCGTATGCCGGGACAGCGCTTCCCTCATCGTCAGCACTATGAAAAATGCCGAATATTTTTTCCCGATCCTGCTCGCCCACGCCCCTGCCTTCATCTTCCACGAAAATATCGATAAAATCTGGTCCGGCGATGGTGGAGAGAACCACCTTGCCATCCTTTGGCGAATGCTTTAGCGCGTTATCCAGCAGGTTGGCCACCATTCGGCGCAGCAGGGTGCGGTCCGCCCATGTGGATGATTGTACCGGAAGATCCAGTTGGATTTGTACATCCATCCTGGCGGCGTAAATGGAAAACTCTTTTTCCAGGCAGGAGAACAGCTGCCTCAAGTCCACGGTGGTAAAATGGGGCTGCAGCTTATGGTCGCGCATCATTCGGCTGTCCAGGATGGACAGAACCAGATCCAGCGACCTGTCCCCACCGAATTTAATAAGCCCGAGGATTTCGTCGGCTTCGTCCCCCAGCTTCATCTGCTCCAGGTAAAACAGGTTCGCCTTGATAAGGGTCAGCGAATTTTTCAGGTCGTGGACAGACATCATCAGGAGCTTTTCCTTGTCGGCCGCAGTGCGCTTGAGCGACTCAATATCATCGCCGATTGGGAAGAGAGTCTCCTTTTCCATGATGACCGCAAGCTTGGTGGCGATAGCGTCCAGTATGCCTTTGATCGACTCCTGCCGCGAAGCCAAACTTGCCCCATCGCTGGCTATCCCCGCGATATTGAGCACCCCCAGCAACGAGCCGGAAAAGTCGGAAATAGGAATGGAGCAGAAACTGTCGCCAAACTTGCGGCTTCTGCTTTCATTGTCGGCAAGCTCCGGCAGGCTTGAGATGCTGAAGAAGAAATAGGGTTTGCGGGTGTTGATGACATATCCCGCCACCGATTTGCCCACAGGATCCACACGCATGCCGTGGATTTTTTCCGATCCCTCGCCGCCGGCGGCGGCCACTTCCCAGTCAGCGCCTTGGCGAATTACCAGCGAGCTTGTGGCCCCGCTCATCAACAGCCTGGAGACCTCGCATATCTGTTCCAGGGCAGGGCGCATGGGGGGGATAGCCGGGATCTTTACCTGCAAGATGGCCTCTCTGGCTGTGGCCTGCAGATTCTTTAAATCCGACTCTGTTTGATGACCAGACATATCAGACAGTATGGCCCGAACGGAATCCACAGGCGTGGCGCCCGGTAGCGAATCGTCTCCCGGCAAACTCTATTCCCCCTCAATAATGGAGAGAATTATAGCAGATTATTTCTAAACTGATCCTTAAAATTACAAATTATCAATTATTGGACGAAGTATTCTGCCGGAAATGGATCGAGCTCAGTCCAATTTAGCGAACTTTTCGGCCAACTTCATGTACAAGCCAGCGCCTTTCAAAGCCTCGATCAGCCTTCCCGGATTATCGAGAAAGTCGCGAATAAACGCAATTTCAGAGGTTTTTATATAAAGTGTAAACGGCTCCAGGGCCTGCCCATTGAAAAGCTTTCCCACCGTATCATGGATATTAGCGCCCCCCAACAGGATCGGAGCCGCCTTTGTCGCCCGGTCTATCAGCTTTCCGACATACCAGGTAATCCGCTCGTCCACGCTGTCCACATACTCCCGATGGCTCGGGTGGAGCCTCATGCTTTCAATCGATTTCAGCTTTGGGATGGTGTCGCAATAGGCGGTGTAGTTGCAAAATCTGCTGTTCATCGTCTCCATATCCACATCCAGCAGCGGGGTCTGGAATATCTCCCGCAGCAGGATGTCCCCGGTGATGGCGGAGTTTCCAAGCATATACACAATGTCGCTTTGCGAATGGCCGGGGCATCTCATCCACCGGATGCCCAGCCGCGCCATCAGCTCGTCCTGTTCCTCCAGCGCCAGATAGTCCTGGGTGAAGGGGGTGGATTTTTCGAACCATTCGATGATTTTTCTGGACCTGGTAATTTCCTGAGGCGGGAAGCCCATATGCCGAAAAACCCTGATCATCGCCGCAGTGGTTTCCGCGCTCCGTTCATAGCGGAAGGTGTCCCGCCGGGAGGCCACCACTTTGGCGTTACTGTTTTCGGAGAAGAATTTGGCCAGGCCGATATGGTCTGGGTGGAAGTGTGTGATAAAGACGTAATCGAGCCGGTCAAAGTCGGTGTTCTCCCGGTGATAGCGGATGGCGCTTTCTGTGGGGGGGCCTGTGTCGAACAGGATCAGCCTGCCATCGATATCGGTAGTGTATATATGCACCGCCCCCACAGGGTATGGGGTGTCAAGTGTATGCCGCTGTATAGCGGGGTCGGCGGCCAGGTTATTAT
>JAOUNV010000293.1 GCA_029880775.1 Nitrospinota bacterium
GGAATGCTCCACCAGATACGAGGGGGTCAACTACAGCAAGGAAGGCCTGGAGGAGCTTAAGCGAAGGCGCAACGAGACCGCCAGGCATGGCTTCGCCAGGAAGCTGGCCGGCCTTCTGCTGGTGGCCCAGGCGCCTGTTTCTTTCTACCTGTTATGGCTCTATTACTACTACAGCTTCCACGGGCTCATGTCCGCCCTGCAGAAATGGTGACCAAAAATGGCCTGGAACCTGCTTGAAGCCAAGACCGCCCCCTCCATGAGGCCCCTGGACACGGCCCTGGAATATATCAGGGGCAAATGGTATGAGACCTTGCCCCTTTACATTGTTGGAGCGGCGCCGATGAGCGCGGCGGTTTATCTTCTGCTGGACATTCTATCCGTCCAGAGATTTTCAGCCTTGGGGGAGGTGTGTTTCTTCCTGGCTCTTGCCACCTTGTGGAAATGGGTATTCGCGTGTTTTGTTCAAAGGAGGGTGCACGAGGATATCACGGGCAAGCCCGGACCCGGGTTGTCAAAACGCATAAGCGGGATGCTGTACATCAAGCTGGCGGCGAGCATGGCCATGATGTGGGGGGGGCTGCTGGTGTTGCCGGGCCTCTACGGGCTTATCGCCACGGGCCTTGCCGCACCCGCCTTGCTGGATAGGAAAGACAGCCCGCTGGAGGTTTTGGAATGGGTGATCGACTGGGTGGGCAAGTCTATGTGGCAGGCGGCGAAGATCGCCTCCGCCTTGTCTGTGGGGTATCTTATGACCTATTTCTCCTTGTTGGTCCTGCAAGGATTTTTTGGCCAAATGGTCCTGCCCAGCTTTTTCGGGTTCGACCCGGCCGAATCGTGGCTTACCTTCACAAGCTTCACATGGCAGATGACTATGGCATACGTCGTCTTTCTGGTGATGGACTATTTCTGGCTCGTGGCCTCCGTCATGCTCCATTTTGATATCCAGTCGAAAAAAACCGGGGCGGACCTGTGGCACAGGCTCAGGGAGCTGGAAAGATGAGCCGCGCGGCATTATCCCTGATTCTGGCCATGGCCTTTTTGGCCGCAGCGCCATACGGCCTTGCCTCCGCTCCGGAAGCCGGCCAGGCCGGCCTTGCCGCCTCCCAGAATGAAGACATTCAAAGGATATTGGAAAGGCCGGAGTATCAGCGGTGGAAGCAGCGCCAGATACTGGAGAAAAGGCTTGAAAAGGAAAGCTATGCCGCGGGCCTGGCCAAGTCTTTCCTTAAAACGATCTGGGAAGGAATAAGGGCGATATTCCGATGGCTGGGGAAGCTGTTTGAGCGGGGGGCAGACATGCTTCCCGGCTCCCCTATCGAGACTGTCACCATGGTGGACGTGCTGAAACAGGGGGCTTGGCTGGCTGTGGCCCTGCTTTTGATAGTGGGGGGCGTGTATCTATACGGCGCCAGGGGCCGGCTTGGCGCCAGAATAAAGCTGGCCAGGACCCTCTCCCGGGAGAAGACGCGCCAGGCCCTGGAAAGCGGAGAGGCTCTGGCCCTGGACAGCCAGGGTTGGCTGCTGGAAGCGGAACGGATGGAGGCGGAAGGAGACTTGCGGGCCATGTACAGGGCTATATATCTCGCCCTTCTATCAGGGCTGCATGACAAGGGGCTTATCGATTTTCGGAAGAACCGCACGAACTGGGTGTATGTGCAAAAATTCAAGGGCGCCCGGGAGGGGAGGGAAACCTTCTCCTCCCTGACGGCTCTTTTCGACCAGGTATGGTATGGACAGAAGCCTGCGGCCGGCGTTTCCCTGGACGAGGTGAAAAGAAGCGCCGGCGCCCTTTTAAGGGAGAAGGCGGTATGAAAAAAGCCGTTGCTTTCACCGCTGCCGCCATTGCCGCCGGGGTCTGGCTCTTCTTCGGCCTGGCGGAGTATACCAGCAGGGGCGGGGAAGGCGCGCCGTTGTACTCCGTCTTCAGGTACGACCCCTACGGCGCCGCCGGGCTGATGGATTACCTGAAGGAAAAAGGCGTCAAGACAGAAGCGGTCATCGGCCCGCAGCTTCCTGACTCAACCAACGCCACCTTGATACAGGTGGCGGAGTATCGGCAAAACTTCAATGGAAGCGGAGCCAGGCTTAGCGTCAAGGAGGTCACCCAATGGGTGGCCAGGGGAAACACGTTTATTGTCTTCAGCCGGGGAGGCTCTCCTGTTGGCCGGAAGTTTGGGATATTTACCCGCCACACAAGGTTTTCCAAATGGGTGAACGGGGTGGAGGACGATCAACGGGCCGGGAAGCCGCCGAACAGGGCCATAGGCAACGGCAAACTTGGGGATTGGACCGGCGCCGATACGGATCTGTCGCCGGAGAAAAAGCTGTTCCTGCATGAGCCTACGGTCCTGAAAACCCAGGAGGATGGCAGGGCCAAGGCCACCGTATCCACCAAGGATGGCCCGGTGGCCTTCGAGACCAAACATGGGATGGGCAGAATCATCGTCGTGGGGGACCCGTCCCCCGTCCTCAACGGATGGATAGCCAAGGGCGGCAACCTGGAGTTTGCCATGGGGTTTTTGGACGATGGCCCTGTCTATTTCGACGAGTGGTCCCACGGGGTGGGGTATGGCGGTTCGATCATGGGATTGATAATCATCTATGGCCTGGCCCCGGCCATATTCCAGATAGCCTTTGCGCTGGCTCTGTTTCTGTTCAGCGGCCGGGGGGAGGACATCCCGGATCTGCCGGAGGAGAAGGAAACCTTGTCCGGGGTGGACCAGGTGCGGGCCCTGGGCCGGCTGTACTCCAAGTCAATGAAACCTGATGAAGCCAGGAAAAGGGTGATGCAGGAGCTTATGTTAAGGGCGCATGAGGTGTTGGGCTTCCCTCCCGGCGAAATAAGGGAGGCGGCGCTAAGGGCGCCTGAAGCCAAGAGAATAAGGGCGGAGAAGATCCTTGCCGCGGCGGACGAGATCTCGCGCGGCGGGACCGGCATAAATAACAAGCGGCTGGCAGGGGCGCTGGCTGATTCAAGTGAACTTTCCAGGGAGAAAAGGAATGGATGAGACAAGAAGCGGTGGCGGCGGTGAAACCAGGGGCGCTTTTTCGTTGGGGGAAGCGGCGGAGGCGCTGGACAAGGTCAAGGGCGAGATAAAAAAGGCGGTCATCGGCCAGGACGACGCCCTGGACCACATGATGATTACGCTGTTGTGCGGAGGGCACGCAATATTCGAGGGCGTGCCGGGCACGGCCAAAACCCTCATGGTGCGCGCACTGGCGGAGGCGATTTCCCTGGAGTCCAAGAGGATCCAGTTCACTCCGGACCTTATGCCCTCGGACGTCACAGGAACGAACGTATACAACCTTTCCACAAGCTCTTTCGACCTTCTGAAAGGCCCGGTGTTCACAGGCCTGCTTCTGGCCGACGAGATAAACCGCGCCCCAGCCAAGACCCAGTCCGCCCTCCTGGAGGCGATGAACGAAAGGCAGGTGACAATCGACGGCGTAAGGCACAGGTTGTCGCAGTATTTCACCGTGTTCGCCACCCAGAACCCGATAGAGTTCGAAGGGACATACCCCTTGCCCGAAGCGCAGCAGGACCGGTTTCTGATGAAGATAGGGATAGGCTACCCCGGCCTGGAGGCGGAAAGGGCCATCATGGAGGCGGTGGACCAGGGGAGGCCGCCGGACCGGCTGGAAGCCCTGGGCATTATCCCCGTGCTGGGGCCGGACGGCCTGGGCAGGATCCAGGCCGCCTTGCCGCAGGTGAAGGTGGAGCCGGG
>JAOUNV010000294.1 GCA_029880775.1 Nitrospinota bacterium
CGTAAACTCTATCCAGTGCTTCTTGCTGCTCATCGGGTCGTCGTGGGGAAAAAAGAATGTGCCGATATCCCCTCCCTCCATGGCGTCCTTGAGGCTATTCTCCCTGGCGCCGGGCAGTATGATGGTGGACGCGCCAAACCGTGACGCTTCCCGAGCGGCCCGCACCTTGCTCACCATGCCGCCCAGCCCCGTGCGGCTGGAGGAGTCCCCCGCCACGGCGAAGATCTCCTCATCCACCTCTTCCACGAACTCTATCTTTGTCGCTTTATTGTCCAGTCTTGGGTCGGCGGAGTATAGCCCGTCAACATCGGAGAGGATCGCCAGCAAGTCCGCCTCCATAAGATTGGTCACTCTGGCGGACAAAGTGTCGTTGTCGCCAAATTTTATCTCGTGCACCGCCACGGTGTCGTTCTCGTTGATAATCGGGATGGCGCCAAAATCGAACAGCGAATTTATTGTGTTTCGAGAGTTTAAAAACCTGCGACGATTGGCCATATCGTCATGGGTCAGCAGCACCTGCCCCACCTTCAGCCCGTGGGTCTCGAAGCATTTGGCCCAAAGGGAAGTCAGCCGCCCCTGCCCCACCGCCGCGGCCGCCTGCTGCACCGGGATGGGCAGCCCCCTGCGCGGTGTCCCCAAAGCCTTGGCCCCCAACGAAACTGAGCCGGAACTCACCACCGCCACCTTGCGCCCGCTTTCGGTCAGCCCCGCCACATGGCCGGCGATCCGAGAAACCACGTTCTCGTCCAGATCCTCGTACTGCTCACCGGTCAGCACGCCGCTGCCCACTTTCACGACAATCCTCCGGGCCGCTGTCAGTAGTCTGTGGCGGCGTTCCTGTTTGTCGCTTATCATGCCCCGCAGAACTCGACTAGTTTGTCCAGCTTCCCCATTGCCGCGCCAGAATCAATAGACTCGGCGGCCATCGCTATCCCTTCTTGCATGGTGGACGCCTTGCCGGAAACCAGAATCGCCGCCCCGGCGTTGAGCACAACCACGTCCCTGGGGGCGCCTTTCTTTCCGGAAAGCGCATCGCGCAATATGACCGCATTTTGCGCCGCGTCACCCCCTCTTATCTCTTCGATCGAGCGGGGGTAGAGCCCGTAATCCTCCGGCTTTATAGTGAAGCTTTCCAGTTTTCCATCCTTGAAGGAAGATATGGTGGTGGGACCTGTGATTGTGATTTCGTCCAGCCCATCGGAGCCATGGACCACCATCACATGGCGGCTGCCCAGCTTCCCCAGCACCTTGGCGATGGGCTCCACCAGCGCGTCGGAATACACCCCCACCACCTGCGCCTTCGCTCCGGCAGGGTTGGTCAACGGGCCGAGGATATTGAATATAGTCCTGATACCGATTTCGCGGCGAGGACCTATGGCGTATTTCATGGCCCCATGCATTAACGGGGCGAACAGAAACCCGATACCTACTTCTGTCAGGCACTCCTCCACATGGCTCACCTCCGCCTGGATATTCACCCCCAGCGCCGTCAGCACGTCCGCCGAACCGGACTTGGAGGAGACCGCCTTGTTGCCATGCTTGGCCACGGTGATCCCGGCGCCTGAAGCCACGAATGCCGAAGCCGTGGAAATGTTGAATGTACCAGAGTCATCCCCCCCGGTGCCGCATGTGTCCACCACCGGCTCTGGGCCAGGGTCAATCTTCACAGACTTCTCTCTCATCACTCTTGCGGCGCCGGATATCTCCTCCACCGTTTCCCCCTTCAGGCGCAGCGCTGTCAGGAATGCCCCTATCTGCGCCTCCGACGCCCCGCCGGTCATGATCTCCTCCATCACCTGAACCATTTCCGCCTCTTCCAGGTTCTGGCAATGCATAAGCTTGCCAATCGCCTCCTTTATCATTTATGCCCCCTCATGTTTTCAGAAAGTTTTTTAGAATATCCTTCCCGTGTTCACAAATAATCGATTCCGGATGAAACTGCACCCCCTCCACTTGCGCGCTCTTGTGCCGGATGCCCATGATATCTCCATCCGACGCCCGCGCTGTTATATGGAACCGCTCCGACAAGCTGGCCTCCTCCACCACCAGGGAATGATATCGCGTGGCCATAAATCCCATCGGCAAGCCCATGAACACACCCTTGCCGTCATGTTCGATCCGGCTGGTTTTTCCATGCATCAGGCGCTTGGCCTTGATTATCCTGGCGCCAAAGGCCGCAGCTATCGACTGATGCCCCAGACACACGCCAAGAATTGGAATCTTGCCGGTCAGCTTTCGCACAACCTCCATGCATATCCCCGCTTCGTTGGGGGTCTTCGGCCCAGGAGAGATGACGATCCGCTCCGGATTCATCCGCTCCACCTCCTCCGCAGTGATGGCGTCGTTGCGGATCACCTCCACTTGCTGGCCAAGTTCAACCAGGTACTGAGCCAGGTTGTAGGTGAAAGAGTCGTAATTGTCTATTAAAAGCAACATGGTATCCGTCTGTTTTGATCCGCATAGTATAGGGCCAACGAGCCGCGGAAAGGAAGAGGAGATCCTGAAAATACGTCTGTTGGCTTACGAGGTCAGAACTTGGGAAAAACAGAGACTATGAAAATAGCCGTTTTCCATTTGTCATGACCTAGCATTTCATCTCAGGTAGGCGCGGATCGCGGCGTTAACCTCCACGGGCCGCTCTCCGAACATGGTGTGCCCGGAGCCTGGGATCACTGTCATTTGCGCTCTGGGATAGAGGGGGAGATGATTTTCCTCCTGCCACTTTTGGCCGATGAGTCGGTTGCATTCCCCGGCCAGAAACAGGGCCGTGCCGGGCCATTTTTCTATACCTGCGACAAGGTCGATATCAGGCTCCCCTTGCTCGTTGGTGGGGGCTGTCTGGGCGCTGTAGGCGGCTACGGCGCCTGGTCGCCAGAAAGGCATCGACCCGGTGGATACATCGTCACCGCAGTAATATCCGGCGGTCGGGTCCGCATCCGATTCTTTTGATTCCATGATCTGGACAACGATGTAATCCAGCCACGCCTGTTCATCGGGACCTTCAACGTGCAGAGCGCGAAAAAACATGGATCCCAATGCCCATGCGAATTTTGCCGCAGACTTGGGCCGCAGTTTCGTCGCAAACTCCTTGCCGAGCGCCGGGTTCAGAAATCCCGGTTCCGACAGGACCAGTTTGTCCACCCTGCCAGGGTTGCGGGCGGTGAAACCGGAGCCTAGCATGGCGCCCCATGAATGGCCAATGATATGGACATTTCTGCCCGGCGCAAAATGGTCGATGACAGAGCCCAGGTCATCGAAGTAGGAATCTACAGTTATCCGCTCTGCGGCGACCCGCTCAGAGAGTCCCGTTCCCCGCTGGTCATAGAATATAAGGTAGAACTCGTCGGCCAGCTCCTTTAGAGGAAGTAGCATACGGTAGTCGTTGCCCGGCCCGCCATGCAGAACCACAACCGGAGGATTCATCTTGTCGCCAAAGGTCTCGGCGTGCAATTTTACGGAGTTGACCTCTATGTGAGCTATGGAAGGGTCATCGGCCACGGTCTTGGCCACCTGGTACTCCGCATCCGTCAAGACATAGGCGATCCCGGCCAAGATCGCCAAGGAGATAAGAAACCCACCCAACAACCCAAATGTGATCTTTGCCAGTTTTTTCAATGTATAGCTTTCCACAAAAGTAGTGATGGGGACAGTTTACCATGCGGAGTTTTCCGCATGGGTGAGATTGCAAGACACACGCCAGGCCATATGT
>JAOUNV010000296.1 GCA_029880775.1 Nitrospinota bacterium
AACTGTCATTTTTACAATCTCGCGGCTCAGATCGGAAAGGTCTTTTTCCGACTTGATGTTTTTGGCGAGCCCCCGTGCGATCGCCTCGAGTTTCTTTCGGTCTGTCGTCATGCTCATTATCCTCCTTCACGAAGATTAAGGAATTATGAGCAGTTACACAATTTAATTTACAGGGTCTCTTAAATCACTATGGAATCCCAAATAGTTTTATAGAAATTGAGTTTTTATCTTTTTTGTCACTTGCCATGTATCCTTTGTTATATTTATCAGCTGTATACATTGTCGGCTTGCCTATAGCAAACATAATTCTTATGCTATTACATAACACTAACAACTCTGTAGTGATAGTAAAGATTAAGTATCTTCTTGTTATGGCTTTTGTCTATGGTATTGGGATGCTATTTCTTGGCTATACTGTTAGCTACAATGCAATACTGATGCTGGTATATTCCATACCTCTTGCGTTCCATTTCTTGTTCCTGTTTTACTTAGAATTTATTCGCCCTCTGTTTAAATATAGTGATAAAAAATCCTGGAACGACAGATACATTTCTGACGCAAAAATGGAAGCGTCATTTGATTATGAGGATATCCAGGTGCGAGCGTTTAGAAATGTTGGGTACGGATGGCATATTCTTTTGCTGGTAGCACTATTGGGCGCTCCAGTTACGTACTTTATCGGGGCAGTTGATGCGAGTAAGCGCACAGAGTATATGGTATTGAAAGATAAAACTAATCATGTTGTCATAAGGAAATATGATGATACTTTGATAGCAATGCCTTTTGACAGGAAATCTAAAACAATAGAGCCAACAATAATAGTTAGGAAAATAGAATCTGATGGAATCTCGTTTGTTGTTGATTCAGGCGTGGGGCCGCTCAAATTGAATGTACAAGTTAAGTAATTACCCGATACCCGGCTTCTGTAAAATAGTTCAACCTACCTCTCTGTGCCCACTCTTCCATGCGGGCGCCGTGCTGAGATCGCATATTCCACCATCAGGATCAATAGCGCCAGCGCGGCCAGCGGGGGGTAGCGCTCCTCGTACTCGCTGAACTCAAAAGAGCCGATATCGGTCTTCTCCTGTTTACGTATTTCTTCGATAAGGCCGGTCAGCTCCAGCCGCTCCCCCTGGGAGGAGACGGCCATTCCACCGGTGGCGTTGGAGAGGAGGCTCAAGGCGCCGGTGTCCAGCCGGGTGAGCAGAGGCGCGCCGGATGAGTCTTTTTTATAGCCTACCACCTGGCCCATTTCGTCCACCTCCGGGATAGGCGCTCCAGAGACAGACCCTATGCCGACACTGAAGATTTTCACTCCCGCTTTTTTGGCGGCGTTGGCGGCCCGATCCACTTCACCGGCCAGGTCCTCCCCGTCTGTGACCAGGATGATAACTTTGCTTTTCACCGCCCCCCCACGAGTGAGAGCGGCCACCGCGTCTTCCACGGCGGCGCCGATAGAGGTTCCGGGGGTGGGGATGATTCCTGTGTCGATGGTGTCTAAAAACAGCCGCACCGTGCCGGAGTCAAGCGTGAGGGGACATTCCATAAAGCTCTCCCCGGCAAACGCGATGATCCCGATCCTGTTTCCCTCCAGCGCTTCCACCAGCCGGGCCAGCTCATTGCGCGCGCGCTCCATCCTGCTCGGTTTCACATCGGTGGCCGCCATGCTGGTGGAGGTGTCTATCAGCAGCATCACATCCACGCCGGACCGTTTCACCTCCATCGGTTTTATTCCGTACTGGGGCCGAGCCATGGCGCCCATAGTCAGGACAGCGGCCAGTATCAGCAATGTGGCCCGGACAATCTTGCGGCGAGCCAACCCAGCATCCACCAGCCGCTTGGTGTCCTCCGGAGAGATGAACAGCTCCATGGCGGCGCGGGCGGCGTTGATCCCCCGCCATGCGGCAAGGCCCAGTATCAAAGGCGCCGCGATGGCCAGATACAGCCAGACCGGCTCGGCGAACCTCATGGCGTTATCCTCCATCTGGTGGCGGGGATGATGATTTCCAACAGCATGAGCGCCAAGGCGCCGAACAGAGGCCAGAAGAACCAGTCGGTCTTGTGAATATACACTTTCGTCTTGATATCGGTTTTCTCCATCAAGTCGATCTCTTTGTATATCATCTGCAATTTGCGCTCATCCTGGGCCCGGTAGTATTGCCCGCCGGTGAGGCTGGCTATCCGCAACAGAAGCGACTCGTCTATGGCGGTGCGCACGGCGATGGTGCGTTGCCCCATCATCGGGTCCTTCACCTTCTGGCGGAAGATGCCTTCTTTTCCCACCCCGATGGTATACACCTTTATCCCCAGGGCCTTTGCCATCCGGGCGGCGGTGGCAGGGTCGATGGCCCCGGCGTTGTTCATCCCGTCTGTGAGCAGGATAACGATCCGGCTCTTGGCCTTGGAGTCCTTGAGCCTGTTGGCCGCGGAGGCGATCGCCATACCGATGGCGGTGCCATCCTCCAGCATGCCGATATCGGATTTTTCCAAAAAGTCGAGCAGCGTGGGATAGTCCAGGGTAAGCGGGCACTGGGTGTATCCCTGGGCGGCGAACACCACCAATCCTATGCGGTCGTTTTTCCGCCCCGATATGAATTCTTGAAGCGCTCTCTTGGCCGCCGCCAGCCGGGTGGGCTTAAAATCAGAAGCGCTCATGGAGGTGGAAAGATCCAGTGTCAGGATGATGTCGATCCCCCGGCTGACGATCTCCACTTCCGAAGAGCCGGTCTGCGGCCGGGCAAGAGCCAGGATCAGCAAAGCGACGGCGACGAACCTGAAGTAGAAGGGAGCCCGGGCCATGATGGGGGTTCGTCCCCCGGCCAGGCGACGGAGGATATGAATGTCGGAATAACGGGCGTTCCATCGCATGGCGGGCGCGGCGGCCCAGTGGTGGCGCAGCCAGAATGGAAGGGGGATCAGCGCCAGCAGAATCCAGGGGTGCTCAAAACTCATTTCTCTTTTTCCTCCGGCGGGGTCGGCTGGCGCGGCTTTGTGGCGTCCACCCAGGCCCATGCCTGGTCGAAGGCCTGGTCGCCGTCTTCGCGGGAAGCTTCCTGGTTTGCGAACTTGACCATATCGCAGGTCCGCATAAGGTCGAGAAGTATGTCTCTTTTTTCTTTGCGCTCGTACCGCAGGTCGAATTCCCGCTCGAATTCGTCGGTGGTCCTCTCCAGCGCTGGCGCGCCATATCGCCCCTCCACGTATTTGCGAATGATATCCGACAGCAGGAAAAAATATCTGCGGCCACGCCCCTGGGCGAACATGTCCTGGCTTTTGAGGGCTGTCAGGTTGTCGAAGGCCTCCAGATGCGGCGGTACGGGTGGCGGCCCCTGCTCCGTCTCGATGATCCTTCGCCTGGTGGAGAGTTTGCGCCATATCAACGCTCCTATAACGCAGGCGGCCAGCAGCGCCAGGGCAGGAAGCAGGTATCGCTTCCAGTCGAACGGCAAATCCACCGGGGGACGGATTTCGATTGGCTGATCCGCTGTCTTCGGGTCGGTGAGGGTTGTAGCGATTTCAAATGAGACGGGTTCGGTGGATAAGGTTCGGCGCTTGTCGTCCTCCCCCACGATTTCATAGGTTACTGCGGGAAACTCAGCCTTTCCCACCTTGTACATCATGAAAACATATTCGACCACCTGTGTGGCGCCTCCGTCGTTTTGCGTCACGGGAGGATGGGCCTTCATATCCAGCAGTTCGGCT
>JAOUNV010000295.1 GCA_029880775.1 Nitrospinota bacterium
CACGCGGCGACAAAAATCCAGGGGCTAATCCTGCTGGCCGTGGAACAGGCCATCGCCAAGGCTAACCCTTCCGACACCGGCGCCGAGGAGAAGGATGACCGAACCGGTGGACCGCTCGGTTGGGCCTTGGACTTTCTGGATGACATCGCCATATGGATATATTGGCTGATCTCCGTGGCGCTGAACCTGGTTATCAACGCTTTCGACTCTGCAAAAAGAGAGGTCTACTGGAAAGTGATCGAGGGGGACCGGCTGGAAGGACTGGGCAAGGATGGCCCCGCCATGGAACAGTTCGCCATGGCGCTTAAGCTCTCCCCCGGTTGTGTGGAGGCCCTGGAGTCGATGGTGAAATATTCCATGGCTCAGGGGAAATACGACGCGGCCCACGGATACCTGGACAGGCTCCTGGATATTCTGGGAGAGGCAGGCGCCGAGGATCCTTCTCTGCTCAAAATGCGGGCGGACCTTGCTTTCTTCCAGCGTCAATTCGCCGCAGCGCTGCCCAAATACGAAAGCCTTCAGCCGCAATTTCCGCTAAGCTACATCATTCCATATCGCATCGGCCTGTGCCTTCTGGCTGGTGGAGATGATCGCCGCGCCCTGGAGTTTTTCGAGCAGGCCCTCTCCCAGGTGAATCCTGGGTTACTGAAAGAACGAGTGGCGCTCTGACTCTGGAACAGGTGTTTGCTGGGTTTTCGGCAGGCTGGGCGGGGATGTGACGCATTATCAGAAGAGGAACTGGACGAAGGAGCTTAACTATATATCCAGGAAACCGGGTGTCGAATAAATACTGAACTTGTACACTGTTAGAATTTGTGAAAGGCAAATTCCTTCAACGAATCTAAATTATTAAATTCTTTTGCATTCCATATCTTTGGGCATTCGCTTGCATCACACTTATATACACCTAAATCATAATTCTCAATATAAGCAGATGATAATTTACCTTTATCAAAATATACGTTCATTTCGATGCCACCAAATGATAATTTGCTTGGCCGCGCGTATATCCACATTGAGGATTCATTTATATTTGAAGCGTTAAGGCCAGCCAGTGAACTTTTTGCAGGCTGAAGAGTGCTAGCATCAGCTACTTTTACACACAGTGGAGGGCCGACTAAAGAGACTACTTCCTCAGTTGTCATACCTGGCCTTAATTCATACAGGCCTTGGCGAGAAAGACCTTCTGCGATAACAGCGCCGCGTTGATAGTATATTTGATACGCTTTTGTGGACGTTATTCCTACGAGGACTCCAATTGTAAATAGTGCAACTGAGATTAAAACACATCTGAAATATCCAACCATATAGTAATCCTTAACAATCCGTTAACTTTCCTTTCACAAGTTCAATAAGTAAGTGCACCGCTAAGCATGAGGTTATGCTTGGTGGCTATGGGCAAGAAAATGCAAAGTAACAGAAAAGAAGCCAAATAAATTAGCCATGTTTCGAGGTTTTTTTGAAAGCTATTGGCCATCAGTTATCGCGACTTTGCGCATGATTTGCAATTAAAGGCGCTTCCTCCTGCAAGAGATCTTTCCAATGTTCTTCTCACCACTATGAGCATTTTTACCCACCAACTTTGGACTAGCAACCATCACGCTACCATCATTGATAAAAAGTAACAAGACATCTACTCCTCCTCCACGTCGGGGCCATACTCCCGCCAATAGCTGTTGTTGCGCTCCAGCCATTCCACCATCGCCCCCACCGGAATGCGCCGGTGCCCTCCCTGGGTGCGATAGCTATCCATCCCCCGCAGGTCCCGCCCTTCCAGTTCCTCCGGCTCCCACATATCGCACAGGGCGACCACTGTCCCGCGCGAGACTCCCAAAAGCCTAGCCACATCCCCCACGGCGTAGGATGGCCTTTCCTCCATTCCGGCCGCTCCCAACATCCTATCCAGATGTCCGGCGGCCCTTGATTTCGCCACTGTAATCATTTCCTGCTCCCTCTTTGTTTATCGCCCAATATAAAATTCACCACTATTCGCTTATCGATCCCCCTGGAGCCGGCCGCAACCAGGGCACCGCCCCCGGACAAGCCTGCGCTGGCACTCGGGGCATTCAGCCGCTGCCGCCGCCACTTGTGACTTCGCCACTTGGGGCCTTGCCACTGCGGTGGTGGAGCGGGGACATTTTTTCCTGGCAACACAATTGGCGCCCCTTTGGTTTCCCGCCCGATCGGTTGGCCGAGTCTTCATATCAATACACGCTGATGCACGCCCGCAGCACCATGGCGTCCGGGCCCATGCTCTGGTACGCCTTGTGCGCCATGTCCCCGAACAGCAGTGGCCGGATCAGGAGGCCCATTCCCGCCAATAATGGCGTTTCTGTTCTGGCCGTCCACTCGGTCCCGATCTCGTGGACCTGGCACACGGCGCGGCTTTGGTCCCATTGGCAATCGTATAGGTAGCGACTGGTGGGATATAGCCAGTGCTCGAACTGGTCCATCGGCTCCTGCCGTGGCGAGCGAGCGCCGGTGGGGAAATGCTGGGCGGTCCACCTGGTGAACATGTTCTCCCCCTGGCGCCATGTGTCGGCGGAGAATACAATCTTGTAGGGTGATCCTGGGCGCACCGTCTCCATGATCAAAAGAAAGCTGTCTTTCTCCGGTTGCGCCAAGGCGCCGAATCCTGTGACCTCGGCAGTGAGCCTCCCCCTGGCCAGTGTTTTGCCTTCCAGTTCCGCCGGATCCACGGTGAATCTTTTCGCCGGGGAATTCATCGACTTCTGGAAAAGGGCCGGGGCGCTGTGCCCCAGGCTGGCGCATGAGTCGTCACCGGCAGGTGGTGGTGGATTGGGTGGATCCAAAGGTTGTATAGGGTTCGGGCTCGGCTCTGGATCGGGATGAGGTTCCTCCGGCGTTACACATCCCCGATCCAGGTGATAGCCCCCCCCCTTAGCTATGCAGTCCGCCTCCTCCCTGGCCAGGCTATCGACGAGCGGTTGAGCATACTGGCACGACGTTGACGTGACCATGGCCGCCAGCAAGAGGCAAGGCGCCATAAGAGATAGGGATTTTTCGATACGGTTCATGATATATTCCTTTTTATAACCGGTCGCTGTATGGGCATGGAGCCGGTATTGGTGGTAGTGGTTTTCGGAGCGGTATTGCGGTAAAATAAGAAACGGGCGGGATCGCCCCCCCACAAAAGGGGTTTTTGAGAATAGAAAAAGGTAATAGAAAACTGTTTCACGACCATAACTCCGAATTCGCTGTACATTTGTGTGCAATATGCCTACAATAGTGTGCTATGTCAACCTTAAAGTGCGGTATGTTCGTACATTTATTTTATCCGATTGATTCTTATGGCCTTCAAGGAACGTTTAAAGATCATCACTGGGGAGATCTCCCCTCGCGAAATCGCTCAGCGGGCGGGAATCTCCGAAAGCGGCATACGCAAGTGGCTCAAGGGGGAGACCGAGCCTGCCTTGGGCAACCTTGTGGCGTTGGCGCAGCTGGCGGAGGTGAATGTGGAGTGGTTGGCCACCGGTGATGGGCCGATGCGCAAAGGGGAGCGCGCTGATGTGGAATCCCCATCTCTGCTGGAAAAGCTGAACCGGCTGCAGCGCCGGGGTGGGGCGGGACAGGATGTGAGCCCCCCTCTTTCCCAGCCTGAGTTCCAGGAGCCTATCGGGCGGCTGGCGGAGCGTTATGGGTTGGCCGAAGAGAAGCTGGCGCGGGTAATTTCCGATCTGG
>JAOUNV010000297.1 GCA_029880775.1 Nitrospinota bacterium
ATCGCGGGTGACGCCGGCGCTTGTGGATACCACTAAAAGAGGGCTTGCCAGGCTGCTGGCCGCCGCCGAGCTTCGGGCGAATAAAATTATCCGGCTACACATGGAGGACACGGAAAAGGGAGTCACCCTGGCCCAGTCTCCCCCGCCAGGCTCCTTCCTCCACCGGGGTGGGGAGGTGACAGTGTTGGTCAGCGAGGGGCCGCCCCCCAGGTACGTGATGGTCCCCGACCTGGCGGACAAAAGCCTGGAGCAGGCCATGAGGGCCATATCGGAACTGGACCTGAAGGTGAGCGCAGTGGCGTACCGGCCAGACCTGGTGAAAGCCAAGGGTACGGTGCTCTCCCACGATCCCCCGTTCGCCAGGAGGGTGGAGAAGGGGTCTGGAATATCGCTGGCGGTTTCCGAGGGGACGGACAATGGGGCTTCCGCCGCGCCCACGTATACCATATTTTTCTACACCATCCCAGCCGGGCCGGAGCCTGTGAATATTTCTATCATCCAAAAGAACGCCGGAGGGGAAAAAGAGGTGTATAACCGGGTCCATATGCCGGGGGACACTGTGTCGCTTCTTATGGAGATCAGGGGCAAAACCTCCGCCAAAGTTTTCTTGAACAGCAAGCTCTCTGACGTAAAACGATTTTGAGCACGGACTTGGACGAGAGAGGCAACCATGACCTACAACCACTGCAATGACTGGGACTCGCTTTATGAATAACAGAAAAATCATGGTGGCCCCATCCATCCTCGCCGCCGACTTTTCGCGGTTGGGGGAACAGATCGCCATGGTGGAGGCCGCCGGGGCGGACTGGATCCACGTGGACGTTATGGATGGGCGCTTCGTCCCGAATATCACCATCGGGCCGCTGGTGGTGGCGGCGATTCGCCCGCACACAAGGCTGACGATGGACGCGCACCTGATGATCGAAAAGCCGGAGCTGTACATCGCCGATTTCGCGGCCGCCGGGGCGGACCTGATTACCGTGCATGTGGAGGCGTGCCCCCACCTGCACAGGACCATCCACCAGATAAAGGAACTGGGGAAAAAAGCGGGAGTGTCGCTAAACCCCGCCACGCCGATTGAGGCGATCGAGCCGATCCTGCCTGAGGTGGACCTGGCGCTGATAATGTCGGTCAACCCAGGCTTCGGTGGGCAAAGCTTCATCCAAAGCTCCCTGGACCGGGCGGAGAAACTGAAGCGGATGATCGACGCGCTGGGGCTGGATGTGGATATTCAGATGGATGGGGGGATCAAGCCGGAGAACGCCGCCGCCGTCCGCGCCTCCGGGGTGAACGTGCTCGTGGCTGGCAGCGCGGTGTTCAAGAGCGCGGATGTGAAGGCTACGGTAACAGCGCTTCGGGGATAACCTCCTTCTTCCTGGTCTTGATTATTCCAGCCATCGTTTTGAGGCTATGGATCTCCCTGGCGGTTTCCAGAATCCAGTTGTATATGGCGGAAGCCACAACTAACGCAAGAACAGTAAAGGGTGCGCAATATGCCATGCGCACCGTGAACCGGAGACCTACGCCAATGTCGCGCCGGAATTTATGCTGCTCTCCAGGGTGGTATCTTTCGGTTGGCTCTGGAATGTAATTAGGAAATCTGTGCCTCGCCCCGGTTCGCTCGTCATTTGTAAGTCGGCGCCATGCAGATCCACTATCCTTCTCACGATGGGCAGGCCGATCCCCGCGCCGCCATGTTTTCTGGTGTTCGATCCATCCAGTTGCCTGAACATCTGGAAAATAAGCTCTGCCTTGTCCGGCTCTATCCCAATACCGTTATCGCGGACGAAAGCGACCACCCTGCCATTTTGTTCCTTGCAGCCAATTTCTATCCTCCCATCCTCGTCGGGGGTGAACTTTATCGCATTGGAAAAAAGGTGTGTAAACACCTGGATCAGCCTCTCATGATCCGCGGATACCCTTGGGATGTCCCGTTGGCAGTCCACAACCACCTGATGACCAGACACGGCGACCTCTTGCTGAAGCGAATCCACCACCTGGTGTATCACCAGCGGCAGGAAGACAGGCTTCAAGTCGAGCGTCAGGCTGGAGCTGGATATGGCGGATAGATCCATCAGGTTTTCGATTAGTTCCAGAAGCGCCTCGCCTTGGTTCTGGATTTTGCCCAGCATTCGCATTTCGTTTTTGCCCAAGCCGACACCGGAACTCTCCAACAGATTGGAAAACCCTATTATGCTGGTGAGCGGGGTCCGTAGCTCGTGGCTGATATTGTCCAGAAATTCCGATTGCGCCCTGTGCAGATCCTGGGCCTTGTCCTTCTGTTTTTTCAGTTCCAGGTTTCTGGTGGAGAGCTCCTCCTCTCTTACTTTCAGGGCGCCGGCGGTCTTTTTAAATCTGGAAATTTCAGCTACGGTTTTCATTATCAGGTCATGCTGCAGGGCAGAGACGGAAACGGAAAGCACGCCAAACCCCGTGTAAAAGAAGAGGTGGGTGTATGTTTGCAGCAGTGAGTGGTGGAACCCCACGATCATGGACGGGATCAGGTATCCGGCGAAGCATATAAAAAAAACGATAAAAATAATTCGCGGGGGTAGCGTCGAAACGGTGAGCGCGATGAAGATAACCAGCCCGGATACCAAAGCCCAATGGGAGTGGCAACCCCCGGTTAGGTATATCATGACACCGGATGTGATGACACCCACCAACACGAGGGAATAGAAAATCTTAGTCAAGTATACTATGGAGCCGCCCTGGCGAAGAAGGTAGAGGGCATATAAGCAAAAAATAACAGCGATCATTCTTGGAATAAAGAGCTGCCAAAAAAGCTCAGTGGCGAGCAGCATATCGGGAAGGTTGGCGGCGAAAAGAAACAGAATGCCCAGCATGGCGCCGATGCGAAGACGACGCGCGTATGTCTGCAGGATGAAAGCTTCCACCCCCGGGGCCAGGCCCACTGGGAATAATAGTTTTTTCAGCCAGGAAGATTCAGTCATGACACACTACAAATATAATTAGGCACAATCTTGGAAGCTATCATGTTTGCGCTTATTATTCAATTGAATATGGAAGCTACGCAATCGTATTGCCAAATTTGACATATGATTATATAATTGTAAAGTTATAGTATAATTCGCAAGACATTGGACAAGAACTATTAACGATGAACAAACCGAATCCCGTCACCGCCACTCGTCAGTCGAAAGCCTCTGCTAAAGCGCCAGGTGGCGCCACAGGTAGCACCCAGCGGGTCCAATATCTGGAAAGATTACGCAAAATATCGCACCAGATTCACTCCGCCGAGAACCTGGACCAGTTGCTGATAAATCTGAAGAATCCAATTCTGAGCCTTCTGGACGCGCAAAGAGTCACCATCTATGCCGTGGACAAGGTAAAGCGGGAGATTTACTCTAAATACAAACTTGGCGACGAGGCCATGTTGATAAGGGTCCCCATCAACAAGCTTTCTATAGCCGGCTATGTGGCGGCCACAGGCTCCACCATCGCCATCACCGACGCATATAACGACATTGAGCTTTTGGCCATATACCCAGACTTGAAGTTCGACAGGAACTGGGACAAGAAAACGGGCTTTAGGACCAAGCAAGTGATGGCCTACCCTCTGATGCACGAAAAATACCTGATGGGGGTGATCCAGGTCATCAATAAAAAGTCGGGGACCGCATTTACAAACGCCGACCGGAACGCAGTCCAGGAGA
>JAOUNV010000298.1 GCA_029880775.1 Nitrospinota bacterium
AATGCCGAAGTGGATACCTCCCTTGTCTTGAACTCCACCCGCCTCAGCCTGGAGTTCGACATGGTGAATAATGATATCGGCCACCTGGGCGTAGGCTTTGCCGGCAACTTCATTACCAACTCCACTTCTCTTACCTCATTTGGGCTTATCTCCACCACTGCGGAGATAAAACTGGTGGCGCCTATGGTGGTGGGATCCGGCAGGATCTACCCTGTGAAATTCATGGCGGTTGGCATGGATGTGGCCTGGGTTGGGTACGACCAATCCAACTTCACGGACATGACCATACACATAGACTTCAATCCCGTGAGGAATGTGGGTTTCTCCGCCGGGTGGCGCGGCATAAACCTTACTATCGAGACGGACGCCGACAAGGCGGCTGTGGCGTGGAACGGGCTTTTCTTCCAGTTCATGGCCCGTTTCTGACCTGAAGCCGGAAGTGAGAGTAGTGGGCTTGTGAAAGAGCGGATGCCGTTGGTGGAAATCTATTGTGACGGCGCATGCAAAGGCAACCCCGGCCCCGGAGGCTGGGGCGCCGTGCTTATCAGCGGCGGCAAAGTTAAGAAGATAAACGGGTTCAAGGCATATACAACGAACAACGAGATGGAGCTTATGGCGGCCATCGAGGCGTTAAAATCCTTGAAAAAGCCATGCCGCGTTATCGTCTCCGCCGATTCCAATTATGTGGTCCAGGGGATGACCTCCTGGATCCATGGCTGGCGCAAGAATGGCTGGAAGACAGCGTCTAAAAAACCCGTCAAGAACCAGGCTCTTTGGATGGATCTTCACGACGCGGCCCTTTCGCACCAAGTGGATTGGGTGTGGGTGAAAGGCCATAGCGGCCATGAGCAAAACGAGCTTGCGGACAGGCTGGCAAACGAGGCCATTGCCGAATCAATGGGCTGATGTCCATACTCCAATGGATACCCAGACTTTTCAACAGGAGCCTTCCATGTCCGCACTGCGGATTGGCCATAACCGGCGCCGGGTTGTTTTTCATCCGGACTGCCCTATAGAACGTATAGCCCAGCTTGGGCAATACCGATATCTCTTCTGGAGTAAAACCCTTGAAAAAATAAACAGGGCAATATCCAGCCACTATGCATATAATGTAATGATTAGAGTCATTTGCATTGTTTCTGGAATGGGTAGGAAAATATCCGCATCCTCTAATAAGCTGTGTATAGATAAATGTAGTGTAAAATGAAAAGTGTAAGGTCTGGTTTCCCCTTGATTGGGTTTCCGGCGCGGAAGGTGTTATTTATCACCCAGAGAATTAGCGATTGGCGAGATTTGTTGAATTTCCTTGAAAATAAATTATTAATTGAACCTGCGCAGCCGTTCAGGCGCTCGCAGGCATCCAGAAGATGTGACAATGGGTTTCAACGTTTCCTTGCCCCTTCCTTTGGCTGGCTTTGAAGAGCGGAGGTATGGTCAACACTGTACATGCAGGCGCTGGCGTGATTTATAGAGCAGGTTGCTTCTGAACAATGAGCCTAGAGAAAAACGTCGAGCAGATTTTTCAATCCACAAGGTACGCTTGCGTGTACATCAATCCGGCCGACCTTTCCATATCCGACACCAACCTTGCCGCCCAGAGATTGTTCGGGTTCAGCGGGGACGAACTTTGCGTCCGCAAGCTTACGGAGATTGTCTTAAACGAGCCTGACCATTTAAAAAAGGAGATAGCCCTTGCCAGCGCGGGCCACAAGCGAAGCGTCATCCTGGAGGCGTGGGACGCCCGCCAGGGTGAGCGTTCCCGGATGCAGGCCGGGGTCATATCCCATGACTCGCCGAAAGACGGGAAAAGGCTTGCTGTCATAATCCCCCTTTCCTCTGCTGAGGCCAAGTCTGTCTATACGGCCGAAACCTTTATCCAATCGCTTCTAGAAGCGATGCCCGATGCTGTGCTGGCGCTGGATGAAGAGGGGGATGTCATGGCCTGCAACTGGAAATTCCAGCAGATGTGGCGGGTACCCAGGATGCTTTTGGAAAAAGGGGTGGAAAGCAAGCTTAACGAACATATGACAAGCCTTATCAAACCCGGCATGTTGCTGCCTGGGAGCGAGTCGGATTTCCTTACCGGAAGCGAGGTTTTTGACCGTTTGTATCTCAAGGATGGCAGGACTTTAGAGTATCAGCGCAGGCCGATACTTTCCAGCGACCAGAAGAAGAGTTGGGTAATAAGCTTCAAGGATGTCTCCAGCGTCCATGACAGTGAAAAGCTTTTGTACGAGGCGCTTCAGGAGGTGACGGCCATAATTGACGCTTCCATGATGGGAGTGGTATTCATCAAGAAAGGGAAGATAACTAAGGCTAGCATCAAGGCCGAGGAGATGTTCGGCTATTCCAAGAACGAGCTTACAGGCATGAAAGCCCAAAGCCTGTTTTCCTCAGAGTCCGGGCAGGGGCCATCCACCGCCCAGGGCGGCGAAGCGCTGGACAAGGGCGTATTCATGTCTGAACGTCAATTCAAGAGAAAGGACGGGTCCAAATTCTGGGCCAGACTCACCGGCAAAGCGCTGGACATTTCCGCCCCTGCCTCCGGCGCCGTATGGATAATCGATGACATAACAGAGAGGCGGAGGGCGGATGAGAAAATCCAGCTTGCCACCACGGTTTTCGACAACATCTCAGAAGGAATCATCATCACCAACAACCAGGGAAACATACAGTTCGTCAACCCGGCTTTCACCCAGGTGACTGGATATGACCCGGTGGATGTGATCGGCAAACCGCCCAGCGTTTTACAGTCCGGCAAGCATGACAAGGAGTTTTACCACGATATGTGGCAGCGCCTGGTGGACAGGGGCAGCTGGCAGGGGGAGATTTGGAACCGCAGGAAGAGCGGGGAAATATTCGCAGAATGGCTGTCTATTACTGCCATGAAGAACACCCACGGTGAGACCACCAATTACGCCGGGATTTTCAACGATATCACATATAAAAAGGAGAACGAGGAACTGGTGCGGCACCTGGCCTTCCACGATCCGCTGACCCAGCTTCCCAACAGGCGTATGTTCCTGGAACGGATGGAGATCGAGCTTTCCCACGCAAAGCGGGACAAGGAGCTGGCTGCGGTGATGTTCATGGACCTGGACAACTTCAAGGATATAAACGACACCTACGGCCATAACGCCGGGGATTTCGTACTGCAAGCCGCCGCGGAAAGGATATCAAGCTGCCTCAGGGAAAGCGATTCCGTTTCCAGGTTCGGCGGCGACGAGTTTACCGTCCTCACCCCCAAGATAAGAACGCCTGACGACGCCGGGGCCATCGCCCGGAAAATAATTGAAGCCCTGATGGGCGCCCAGGTGAACCTGGGACAGGGAAAAACCGTCAATATCCAGACAAGCATGGGAATAAGCGTCTTCCCGGACGACGGCCATACCTCCGAAGATCTTTTGAACAAGGCGGACAGGGCGATGTATTTCGCCAAGAAGGACGGAAGGCATTCATTCCATTTTTTCAACTCCAAGGTTATGCTCTAGGCCTGAATAATAGCCATCAAGCGGCCCTTATCGGCAAAAAAAATTGCTTTCCGGTTTTACGGGCAATATATTTCCTTTATATGCGGCCCGTGAGGTGCGCTTTTAAATCACGGGCTGAATTGGGGTCTGTTAACCTATTCTCAAGAGACACGGGTATGGCCCATAAGACAC
>JAOUNV010000299.1 GCA_029880775.1 Nitrospinota bacterium
CGGGGCGGTTCACCACATTAACGTTCGGTCGGTATCCCTGGATCATATCCATGTTCACGGCGGTGAAACCCTCCACCTTGTTCCCTATGTTCCTGGCGGCAGACAGAGCCTTGATGAACACCTCCGGCAATACCACCGCCGAGCCGATGTTCAGATACACTCCTCCGCTCAACTGGGAGACCACGCCGGTGAACAACTTGAAGTCACTCAACGTCGCCTGGCCCAAGGCTGCGCCGTCCGCCTGGGCGCTGGCGTGGACGATATCTGTCCCCACCGCCACATGGACGGTCACCGGCTTATTGAGCCTCCAACCCTCGGCTAGGAGGGACAGACCGGCGTTTTTCATCTTTTCCTGGTGGATATAGCGCCCCAGCGCCGCGCCGAGCCCTTCGTTATCAGCGGCTTGGGCGATGGCGGCGTGGTAGTGGGTGGAAGTCTGCTCCACCATGCCGAACCGGCCGGTTTTAATTTCCAGGGCCACATCCTCGCTGGTGGCGCCGTGGAAGGCAATCTCCAGATCATGCACCGCCACCGCCCCATTCACGGCGACAGCGCTCAGCGCTCCCTTTTCCATCAGGTCGATAAATATGGGGGCCAGCCCGCATTTGATCACATGAGCGCCTATGGCGGCCACCACTGGTCGCCCCTCTGCTTTTGCCTGTTTTATGGCGCGGACAACGGCCAGAATGTCATTTGCTTTCAGGATAGAGGGAAAAAGGTGGGCCAGCTTGCCGGTGGCGGCATATTTTTCCAGAACTGTGAACATCCCGGTGTTCACCAGGTTTTTTCGCTCCTCTATTGGATGATGTTTAATCCTCGTAAAGTCAGCCGGCTCGAAAGGGTAGTCGCCTGTCATTATCCCTTCACTTTCATCCATTCCGTCGGTTCGCGCGCCCTGTGGGGCTATCCTTTGTGGCGCTTGATAATCGCATCTATTATATTCGAGGTGGACCTGCCGGGAGCAAGTTTCACCAACTCCACCCTGCCGCCATATTTCTCCACCGTATCCCGGCCCACCACATCGGAAACTTTGTAATCGCTCCCCTTCACCAGGACATCGGGACGGATGGCGGCGATCAGCTTTTTCGGAGTGCTCTCGGAGAAGAGGGCGATGGCGTGGACGCAATCAATGGCGCCCAATATCTCCAGCCGGTCGTTTTCATGGAGAAGAGGTCGGCCAGAGCCCTTAAGTCGGCGGATGGAGGAGTCTGAGTTCAGCCCGACGATGAGCCTGTCGCCCAGGGTGGCGGCTTTTCGGAGCAGCCGGACATGCCCCGCGTGCAAAAGATCGAAGCAACCGTTGGTGAATACCACTTTTTTGCCTTGCGCGCGCAATCCGGCGGCCCACAGCCCCGCCTCCTTATTGTTCATAAGTTTGCCATTGGCTGGTTTTTCCGCCTCCAGGCGCTCCATGACCGCCTTTTTGGATACGGCATATACTCCCGCGTGCCCCACCTCAATAGCGGCGGCCACATTGGCCACCCGGACGGCGTCCTCCAGCGAGAACCCGCCGAAAAGCATAGTGCCCAAGGTGGCGGCCACGGTATCTCCTGCGCCGGTTACGTCAAACACCTCCAGCGCCTCGGCGGGGAGGTGGAGCCCCTTGGCGCCCGGTTTGCCGAATATGGACATTCCCTCCGGGCCCCGGGTGATTACAATGCTTTTGGCCCGGGTAGTCTTGAAAAGCTTGTCTGCGGCGGCCCGGTAGTCCGCCTCGCTGTTTATCTCCACTCCAGAGGCGGCTTCAGCCTCCTTCTTGTTCGGGGTAATTATGTGGGCGCCGCGGTACCTTGTGTAGTCCTTCCCTTTCGGGTCCACCACGGAGACTTTGCCATGTTTTCGGCATAGCTCGAAAAGCTCCGCCAGCAGGGGGGGCGGCAGAGCGCCTTTTCCATAGTCGGAGACGATCACACCAGCGCACGACTTTATCCTGGCCCTGGCGTGAGCGAGCATTTTTCTGGCGGCGGCGGGGGACAAAGCCTCCTTTTTTTCATGATCCAGCCTCAGCATCTGCTGGCGCATGGCGATGACGCGGGTTTTTCTTATGGTAGGTCTTGTCTTATCCTTCACCACCATCGCCGGGCCGATTCCTTCGTTTTTGAGCAACGAATGGATTTCGCCAGCGTCCCTGTCGTCCCCCACGGCGCCGATCAGCGTCGGCTCCCAGCCCATGGCCTTCACATTGGCGGCCACATTGGCCGCGCCGCCCAGCTTGAACGATTCAGATTCCACGTTCAATATGGGCGCCGGGGCTTCGGGGGATATCCGCTCCACCGTGCCGGCAAGGTAGCAATCCAGAATCACGTCGCCGATCACCAGCGCCTGCCCGGCCTTGGCCGAATCCAGCAGGTTATAAAGCCTCTCTCTCAATTATCGCTCCGGTAAAATCTGTAGCGGCCGCTACAGCAAGTCGTTGTCGGCGAAAGAATAATATCGGTTGTCGCCAATTATCAGATGGTCGATCACGTGTATTCCCATCAGCTTGCCCGCCTCCACCAGCCTCCTGGTAAGGCTTATATCATTGTCGCTGGGGTCAGGCTCGCCGCTGGGATGGTTGTGGGTCAAAATAACCCCATGGGCCGAGGCGCGGATGGCGGGATTGAAAACCTCCCTAGGCTCCACGTAGGCCGAGTTGAGCGCTCCCTCGCACACCAGGACCGTCTTGATAAGCTTATGTTTGGTGTTTAGCAGCATTATGGAAAAGACTTCCTTGCGCAGGTTCTTCATGGAGCCGCGGTAATGGTTGAACGCGTCTTCGGCTGTGCGGATGGGGGAGGTCTTGGCAGAACTGGCGGCTATGGTGAACCGTCGGCCCAGCTCCAGCGCCGCCAGGATGTTCACCGCCTTGTTGAACCCGATACCGGGCACGGAGCGGATCTCCTCTATGCTGGCCGCTTCTATGCCAGCCAGATTGTCGAACTTTGCGATCAGCGCCCGGGCCAGATCCAGCGCGTTTTTCTTTCCAGATCCGGAGCCGATGATGGTGGCCAGAAGCTCGGAGTCTGATAAAAAGGAGGGGCCTTTTTCCGAGAGCTTCTCGCGCGGCCTGTCACTTTCCGGCCACTGCCGGATGGCTTCCCTCAGCTCATATCGGCGGGGCTTCGGTGGTTTCAAGGGTCACTCCCCCATGGTCGCCAGGAAATAGTCCATGGTAAGCTGGAATCCCTGCTCCATGCCTACTTGAGGCTCCCAGCCTAAAACTTCCTTTGCTCGGCTGATGTCCGGTTTTCTTTTTTGGGGGTCATCCTCCGGCAGGGGCAGATGTGTAATCTGGCTTGTGGAGCCTAAGTGGGCGATCGCCAGCTGGGCCACCTGAAGTATGCTGACTTCATTCGGATTGCCAAGGTTCACAGGTCTCGTCTCGGTGGAAAAGAGCAAGCGGACGATTCCCTCCACCAGATCGGAAATATAGCAGAAGGAGCGGGTCTGGCTTCCATCGCCATACACGGTCACATCCCGTCCGGCTTTCGCCTGCATCAGAAAATTAGTCACAGCCCGCCCATCCTCCGGGCGCATTCTGGGGCCATAAGTGTTGAAAATCCTGACAATCCGTGTGTCCTGTCCCAAGGCTCGATGCGCCGCCATCACAGCGGCCTCCGCATATCGTTTAGCCTCGTCGTAGCAGGAGCGGGGGCCCACGGAGTTCACATTCCCCCAGTAC
>JAOUNV010000040.1 GCA_029880775.1 Nitrospinota bacterium
GTAAAAGGTTTTGCCGAGAAGTCGTTCTTTGAGTACCACCTATACACCCTGGGCAGGCCAACCACCCTTCCGGACAACTCCACAAAGCAGATCGAGCTTTTCAACCCAGTAAAGAGCGTGCCGGTGGACAAGCTGCTTGTATACGCCGGAGTCCCCAGCCAATTTTACTATTACAGCCACCCGGTAACCGACTCTTCCATCGGCCAGCCTGTAACAAACGTGGACGTATATCTCCAGTTTCCCAATTCGGAAAAGAGGGGAATGGGGATGCCGCTGCCGGCAGGGCGGATCCGGGTGAGCAAGATGGACACCGCCGACGGATCGCTGGAGTTTATCGGCGAGGATGTGATAAAGCATACGCCGAAGAACGAGAAGGTGCTGGTGAAGCTGGGCAAGGCGTTCGACGTGGTGGGGGAGCGCAAGCAGGTGGATTTTCATGTGGATTCATCACGCAAGACCATGAGTGAGACGATCGAGATCAAAATCCGCAACCACAAGAAAGAACCGGTGAACGTGACGGTCCAGGAGAGGCTCTACCGCTGGGTGAACTGGAAGATTCTGGAAAACAGCTCCAGTTGGAACAAGGAAGATTCGCGGACCATCCATTTCCCCGTTTCCGTGGCCCCGGACGGAGAGGCGGTGGTGACTTATACGGTGAAGTACACCTGGTGAGCGAATGGGAGGGGATGGCATAAGTCATCTCTTCCCTTTTTCATCCCACTCATCAGCCACCCAGCTTCCTTAATATTTTCCTGGCGCAGTCCCGCCCGGCCCAAATGGCGCCGGAGAATCCTCCCCCCGGCATGCCCCATGCCGAGCAGTAGTAGAGGCTTTCCACCGGCGATTTGTTGCGCAGTCGGCTCCATCCCGCCTGCCCCGGCGTCTGGGCGAATCCATATGCCGCGCCGCCAGGATTAGCGGTGAACCGTTTAATGGTCACCGGCGTGGAGGCTTCGATATATTCAATATGCTCCCTGGCGCCTGGGAGCAGTTTTTCCAGTCGGCCCACCAGATCGTCCATTTGCCGTTTCTTCTGCTCCTGATACTCTTCCGTGGAAAGCTCTTCCCAGCGCGACAGGTAATCAATGGACACGATGACTCCCAGGCTTTTCCCTTCCTGGGCCAGGCCGGAATCTATCTGGCTGTAGTCAACAAACACATAGCCCTTGTCGATCATGTCCAGCTTTTCCGCGTCATGCAGATCCTTTAGCGATGTGACCGAATCCTCCAGCACGAAGGTGGAATAGGCGGGATTTCCCAGCTCTTTCGGGGTTTTTTTAAATCCGATATATACGCAGAAAAAAGAGCAGGCCACCTTCATGGAGTTTATCTTGGCGCTGTAATCCTCCCGGAACGCTCCCGGCGCCAGCTTGTTCACCACATCGGGGGTCGACGCGTTGGCCGCCACCGCCTGGCATTGGGCGGTGTGGATTTTCCCCCCTTCGCCGGAAACACGGATGTATTCCACGCCGGAGGCCTTGCCATCTTTCATCACGATCTTGGTCGCCTCGTGTCGTAGCTTCACCTCCCCTCCGTTATCGCGGATGATGGAGGCCAGGTAGTCGGACAGATTCTGGGAGCCCCCCTTTATGAAATGGCCGCCCCCCTTCAGGTAGCTCATCTGCGCTATCGAGTAGTAGAACATGGAGGTGGAGTATGGATCGTCGTGGTAATAACCCAGGTTGGCCAGCAGAGCCAGCTTCAGGTCTTCATTCTGGAAAAGCGAGTCTACATAACTACCCAAAGATCGGCTCATTTTGAACGTCAGATTAGGGTACAAGATGGGCCACAGCGGCAACGCCAACAGCGCCATGATCCCGCTTTTGGGTACGGCCCTGGCCTCCTCCCAGATGGCGCGGATCCTGCCGAAGAACTTGCGGATTCCTTTTTCCTCGCTCGGGAATTTGGCGATGAAAGTTTTCATGGCCGCAGTGTATCCCTCCGGTATGGTGACATCCACCCGGCCATTGACGAAACGATAGAACTGCGGCAGCCTGATAAACTCTACATGATCGAATACTTTCAGATCCAAAAATAGATTGCGTTTGAAGTCTTCCTCATGGAGCCCGTCCAGCTCGTGCAGCCCCACCTCCACCTTGTAGCCTCCCCGGCGGAACACTGTGGCGCATCCCCCCGGTTGGTAGTGGCGCTCCAGCAGCAGGACTCTCTTTCCCTGGCGAGCCAAAAGCGCTCCGGCGGTCAATCCCCCCAGCCCACCGCCGATCACCACCACGTCGTATTCCATCCCGCTCCCCCCAACTATTTCACGATAGATTTACACGCTGGGAGCAACTCAATTGAGAGAACCTTTTTTGCAAAAAAGGCTTCTCTCAAACTCTCTCCAAAAAACTCAAGTTGTCAACAAGTCCCCAAGAAAGACCGGGGGACTGTTGGCAGCTAAAAAGTCTTTGGAAAGGTTTTCCCAATAAAACCGCTCTCTCAGCTTGTTAATGTCCAGCGTAATGGGCGCCTTTGGCCGCCTCATCCACAGTTATCACTTTCTGGTTTTGCAAATCCCACAGCGGGGAAATTTCCCGAACGGTGTTTATGATCCGGGGCAGATGGGTCATGACGTAATCCACATCCTCCATGGTGTTGAAGTGGCCGAAGGAGAAGCGCAGGCTGCCGTGGACCACTTCGGTGGGGATGCCCATGGCCATCAACACATGGGAAGGCTCCAGGGAGCCGGAGGAGCAGGCCGAGCCTGTGGATATGGCGATTCCCACCATGTCCAGGTTGATAAGCAGCGCCTCTCCCTCCACGCATTCGAAGCTGATGTTCACCGTATTTGGCAATCTTTCTTTTTCCGGGCCGTTGAGCCTGGCGAAGGGGATCTGGCTCATGATGCGCCTTTGCAGTTCATCGCGCATGGCCGCCAGGTGGATCGAGTTTTTTCCCATTTCCGCCAGCCCCAGCTCCGCCGCCTTGGCGAACCCGATGATTCCCGCCACGTTTTCCGTGCCGGCGCGCATGCTGCGTTCATGGTGGCCGCCATGGTTTGTGGCGTCAATCTTCGTCCCTTTGCGCACATACAGGGCGCCCACTCCTTTGGGGCCGTTTATTTTGTGGCTGGAAAGCGACATCATGTCCACCCCCAGCTCATCCACGTTCACCGGTATTTTGCAGAAGGCCTGCACGGCGTCTGTGTGCAGAAAGGCGCCATGTTTTTTCACCCCCTCGGCGATTTTGGCGACTGGCTGGATGGCGCCCACTTCGTTGTTGGCCAGCATAAAGGAAGCCATCAATGTATCCTCCCCGCACGCCTGCTCCACCTCTGCCGGGTCCACCAGGGCTTGGCCGTTCACTTTTACATGGGTGGCGATGAATCCCTGTCTTTTCACCAGGTATCGGACCACTTCCAGCACCGCTGGATGCTCCACCACAGAAGTGACGATCCTTCGCCGGTCATCGCTTCTGTGCGCCCACGCGCATCCTTTGATAGCCAGGTTGTCCGCTTCGGTGCCGCCGCCGGTGAATATAATCTCCTGGGGGCTGGCGCCTATGCCTGCGGCGATGATCTCCCGCGCCTCGGCTATCCTGGCTTTGATTGGCCGACCAAAGCCGTGAGCCGACGAAGGATTGCCGAAGTTGTCTTTCATGTATGGAAGCATAGCCTCCAGCGCCTCCGCTCTCATGGGAGTGGTGGCGTTGTTATCCAGATACACTCTACGAAACTGGCTCATGGATCTAATTCTCCCTTTGTTGTTCCAGGTTACGCCCGTTTGTCCGGGTCACGCCCGTTTGTCCGGGTCACGCCCGTTTGTCCGGGTCACGCCCGTTTGGTCGGGTCACACCCGCCATGAGGCAAGCTCAGCCTCCGTGGCGGGCGAGGCGGTGTGGCGCCATTCCATCGTCCCACTCTTCATTTTATATTTAATTTTGACTGTTCTGTCATCCTCGCCGGGGCAGTAGCGCGCCACGGCTTTGCAGATCGGGTCCAGATCTTCCTTGCCAAAAGCCCCCTTCACCACGGAAAGCGGCCCCCGCACCTCCTCTGGCATGAATAGAAAGTCGTTTTCGCCCGCCATTTTCTCCAGCCGGTCGTTTTCACTTTCGTCTCGCCCCACGATAACCTTTATCCCGGGGGACACCCGAAAATGCCTACCCACCCGCAGGAATCTGGCGTCTTTGACCGATGCGTCGGAGTTGTTGTCCAGCAGATCGCGCATTCGGTGGGCGAATTGCGGATCGGTGAGCGAGCATCCGCCGGAGGAGCAGAGGTTTTCTGTTACTTCATATTCGTCCCGCATTATGCGTATCTGGTCTTTGCGAGACCTTCCCTGGATCGCCAGCATCTCCTCCCTGTCCACCATCCCGTTCTGCTCCGGAATGGTCGGCGGCAGAATCTGGGCGCTCAAAGGACGCACCACCATTCCGCTCAGGCCAGCTTCCTTGTCGATCAGCGCCATACGGACCGCTTTTTGGGACATGGGTCTTTGGCCCACCACCTCGCCGGTGAAAATAAACGCGGCGCCTATATTCTCCATCACCACCTTCGCCCTGCGAAAGATCATGATCCTGCAGTCCACGCACGGGTTCATGTTTTTGCCATAGCCATGCTTCGGGTTGCGCACCAGGTCTATATATTCCTGTCCCATAAACTCCACTTGGACCTTGATCCCCAGCTCTTCGGCCAGCCTGGCCGCTTCGTTTTTGCATCCATGGTCCTTGCGGGTGCAGTTGCAAAATGGGCTGGTGAAGTTGAGTGCGGTGATGTCATATCCCAGCTTCTTCATTATTCTGGTGGCCAGGTGGCTGTCCAGCCCGCCAGACACCAGCCCCAGTACCTTTATCTTTTCCTTGGTCATACAGCTTCCATCAATACATTATTTCTATAAACGCTTCTTCCCGCATTCGGGCCAGCCAATCGGTCCTGTTGCTCACAAAGGCCTGCTGTTTCAGCTTCTCCTTGATCTTTTCGGCCACCTGGGCGAACGCCACCGGCTCCCGTTTCTCTTTTTCCATAACCTGGATGAGGTGATAGCCAAATCCTGTGCGCACAGGCTGGCTCATCATCCCCGGTTTCAGCGCAAAGGCCGCCTTCCCAAAAGCCTGCACCACATCCCCCATGCGGAACCAGCCCACCTCGCCACCTGTGGGGCCGGATGGGTCGTTGGAATATTCTTTCGCCATATCGGAGAAGCTGGCGCCGGATTCGATCTTCTTTCTTATGCTGAGGATCTGTTGCCTGGCCGCTTCCTCTCCTTTATCCGGAGAAACCTTGATAAGGATATGCCTGGCCCGGACCCGCCCCTCGCCCAGAAACTCCTTCTCGTGCCGTTGATAGTACGATTTGGCGTCTTTCTCTGTGGGAGTGACAATGTCCACTTCCAGCTTCATCACTCTTTGGACCAGTATCTGGTTTTTCAACTCTTCCCTGAATTTTTCCAGGGATGTCCCCTGAGCTTTCATGGCCTGCTTGAATTCCTCGTCGCTAAGGTTGTTATTTTTCTTGATATTCTGCACCGTCTTGTCCACTTCCGATTCCTTTATGCTTATCTCTTTTTCCTTGGCGTAGGAGGTGATAAGGTTCTCGTCGATCATTTCAGACAGGACCTTTCTCTCGGTAAGGCTGGCCTCCGGTATATTCAGTCCCTGCCTGTATTTCAGCTCCCGCAGAGTGGCCAGCTTCCCCTCCACCTCAGAGAGCAATATGATGGATCCGTTCACATTGGCCACTATCCGGTCCACAATCTCCGCCAGCGCCACCGGGCCTGCCCACAAAGACGCCAGCAAGAGAAGGGCTAAGGCTCGCGACGCAATATGGCCTGGGTATCCACTTTTATTCTGGTCTCTTTTTTCAGGTTTTCTATCCAATCCGAAAACTCCTTTTCTCTTTTACTTTCCATCAAAATATACACAATATTCTCCCGGGCTTCCTTGAAATTCATCGCCCTGGGAGCCTCGCGACGCACTAGCAGGAAGATATGGAAACCATGAATGGTCTCCACCACTTCAGAAATGTCCCCCACCTTCAGCGCAAACACCGCGTTCTCAAATTCCGAGGGCATCTGCCCACGACTGAAAAACCCCAGGTCCCCTCCCTTGTTGGTGTCAGGACTTTGAGACTCTTCCCGGGCCAACTGGGAGAAATACTTCTCCATGGCTTTCCGGACTCTCTCTCTACTTCTTCTTTTTTTCTTCAGCTTCAGCTGAGCCTGCTTCAAGGAGTGAAGCTTTTCCACCAGATCGCCGCGGACCTGCTTGGCGGCGCTTTCATCGAGGACCATGATCTGCAAGGCGCGCACCCGCTCCGGCCATTGAAAACTCTTCCTGTGCTCTTTGAAATACGCTTTTATATCCGCGTCGCTCACGCTTACCTTAGAGTCGACCTCCTCCATCATAAGCTTTTTTATCCGCATGCTAAGGCGGACCTTGCTTCTCCACTCCTTAAAGTTGACTTTGTGGCGGGTGGCCATTGTGCGTTCACGGTCCGACTCGTCCGCAGAGCCCAGCAGCTCATTTATTTCGTTGTCCAGCTCGGTGTCCGACACCACTATCCCTTTCCTGTCAGCCTCCTCCGCCAGGAAAAGCTTCTCTATCAATTTGTTGAGCACCACCTTTTTTATCTTAACGTCATCCTCGTCACCCTTGGGTTTATCGATATTCAGGGAGGCAAGATAACGCAAATACTCCTTCTTAAACTCATTGAGGGTTATTTGCCTGGAGCCCACAATGGCCACCACAGTTTCCCTTTGCGCCACCATCGGCGCCGGAGGGGGGGTGAGCGTCTTTTGATACCAGAGCGCAGCTCCGCCCGCCACAGTGGCAAAAACCAACAAAACCAGAATTTTTTTCATCTGCCTATAATTAATCAATGGCGACAAGCCGTATCACAGCGTATTAAGCCTAAGTTCTCAAGCGTGTTATCTTATCATTTTTGCGCCATGCCCTGCGGCCAACAAGCCGCAAAGTAATACCTTAATCCTGCCCCCATGCGTTTCATCCGCTTATTTTCAGCAGGAAAGATAAAAAACCCGACATCTTCCTGGCCCGCTCCTGCCATGAGCCTCCAGCCAGCTTATACTCCACTGTGTTTTCAGATACGAACCTTATGCTCTCCTTGCGCTCATATGAGGCGGTGACCAGGGTGGCTGGTGAAAGGGGAGTTGAGGAAGCGAACACCAGATATAGCCGATCCCGCACCATATCCACCTTTTCTATCTTAAGCGCCCGGCATAGCGACTTGATCCGGGCGTGGGCCAGCAGCGCTCGAGTTTCGTCTGGCGGTGGGCCGAACCGGTCGCGCATCTCCGCCTCCACCAGCTCCAAGGCCTCGGCGTCCTCCGCGCCGTTGATCTTGCCATAAAGCTCCATCCTCTGGCTCACTGCCGATACATACTCCGCTGGTATCTTTCCAAAAAACCCGACCGAAAGCTCCACGCCGAATTCCTCTTTAGGCGGGGCGCCTTTCAGCTCCCGGATGGCGTCCTCCACCATTCGTCGGTAGGTCTCAAACCCCACCGCGTCGATATGCCCAGATTGCTGGGACCCCAGCAGGTTTCCCGCCCCGCGAATCTCCATATCCCGCGCCGCCAGCTTGAATCCGCCACCCAGCTCGGTCAGTTCCTCCAAGGCCTTGAGCCTCTTTTTGGCCGCAGGCTTGAGCCTGGCGCCACCAGGAACCATGAAATAGCAATAAGCGCGATGCCTCTCCCGGCCCACTCGCCCCCGCAGTTGATATAGCTGGGCCAGCCCCAGTTGGTCGGCCCGGTTTATCAGTATGGTGTTCGCCGAGGGAATGTCCAGCCCAGACTCTATGATGGTGGTGGCCAGCAACACATCCAGCTTCCGGTCCACAAATTCGAGCATCACCTTTTCCAGTTCCCGCTCCTTCATCTGTCCATGGGCCACCCCTACTTTGGCTTCCGGGACCACCTTGCCCAGGTATCGGGCCATCGAATGTATCGACCTTACCTTGTTGTGAACGAAGAACGCCTGCCCCCCCCGGTCCAGCTCTCGCATGATCGAGTCCCGGATCACTTTGTCTGAAAACTTGGCGGTAAATGTACGGATCGCCTGTCGGTCCACCGGGGGAGTCTCTATCACCGAAAGTTCCTTTATCCCCATCAGGGATGTGTGCAGGGTCCGGGGTATCGGTGTGGCGGTGAGGACCAAGGTATCCACTCCGGCCATCATCGTCCTCAGCTTCTCCTTGTTGCGCACGCCGAAACGCTGCTCCTCGTCCACGATCACCAGCCCCAGATTCTTGAAAGCCACATCTTTTTGCAAAAGGCGGTGGGTGCCTATCAATATGTCCACCTCGCCTCTGGCCGCTTTCTCCAGAGTCTGGGCCTGTTCCTTCCTGCTCTTGAACCTGCTGATCGATTCCACCGTGACAGGGAAAGCGTTTAGCCGCTCTGAAAAGGTCTGGAAATGCTGCTGCACCAACAAAGTGGTGGGCGCCAGCACGGCCACCTGCTTGCCGTCATAGGCCGCCTTGAACGCCGCCCGCAGCGCCACCTCTGTCTTGCCATACCCCACGTCGCCACACACCAGCCGGTCCATCGGCTTCTGTTTTTCCATGTCCGCCATCACATCCTCTATGGCGGCCAGTTGGTCCTCCGTCTCGGAAAATTCGAAGGTGTCGGCGAATTCGTTATGAAACTGCCCATCCGTGGAAAAAGAGTGTCCCTGCGCCAGCTCCCTGGCCGCCTGGACTTTCATCAGTTCACCGGCCATCTCCATCAGGTCTTTTTTCACCCGGCCCCTGGTTTTTTTCCAGGTGGCTCCTCCCATCCTGTCCAGTGGCGGGGTCACGCCTCCGGAGCCCATATACCTGTCTATCATGTCAATGCCGTGGATCGGCAGGTACAACCGCTGGTTCTGGGCGTACTCTATCTCCAGGTACTCGTCGGCCGTATCGGCTATGGTCATCTCCTTGACACCTATATACTTCCCCACTCCGTGAACTTTATGGGTCACCATGTCGCCATGCTTCAGGTCCAGAAGATCGGTGGTGAATACCCGGCTGACAGGGACCGCCCTTCTTTTGGCCTTGCGGGTTTTCCCGAAAATCTCGTCTTCCGTGACCACCGCCCACTTTCCGGGGGGGATGATAAATCCGCAAGG
>JAOUNV010000301.1 GCA_029880775.1 Nitrospinota bacterium
CCGTGGAAAAGGTCGCCTGGGAGATGAACAGGATAAAACGTCGGGGTGGGAGAATCGTGGTGGTGGCGGGTCCGGTGGTGGTCCACACCGGCGGCGCGGAGGCAATGGCCTGGCTGGCGGCCACAGGCTATATCAGCGCCCTGCTGGGAGGAAACGCCATTGCGGCCCACGATGTGGAACAGGCGATTTTCGGCACCAGCCTGGGGGTGGATATCAAGACAGGCCAGGTGACCCAGGGGGGGCACAGGAACCATATAGCAGCCATTAACAGAGTGCGGCTGGCCGGGTCTATAAAGGAAGCTGTAGACAGCGGGGTCATAGCATCCGGGCTATTCCGGGAGCTTGTGTTGCGGGATATCCCTTTCAGCCTGGCTGGCTCCATCCGGGACGATGGGCCGCTGCCGGAGACCCAAATGGACCTCATCAAGGCGCAGAGCGACTATTCCCGGTTGATAAAAGGGGCGGACATGATCCTGGCGTTATCCACCATGCTCCACTCTATCGGCGTTGGGAACATGACCCCATCGGGAGTGAAATTCGTTTGTGTGGATATCAATCCCGCTGTGGCGCCCAAGCTTCTGGACCGGGGCAGCCTGGAGTCTATAGGAGTGGTCACGGACGCGGGGCTGTTCATGGCCTTGCTGGTGACCAAGCTAAAAGAGATGGAGGGATGAGTCCTGGCGCATGAGGAGAGAGACTCCTGCCGACGCGGTGACTCATGATACATATCTGTCCCGTAGCGTTTGTATGTCTTACGTTCAAATAAACTCAAGTCGAGGCGATCAATGTCTGGCTCCACGGGCGGGAGCGCCTCGGGCGGGGGCGCCACGGATATACTCGCTTATCCGGTTCGGGCTCATGCTCGCGGCTCTCCTGTTTTTTTGGCCGCGGTCCGCCACTGCGGATATCGTCGATGACTTCTGGAAAACAACCCGATCCGGTGTCAGTGAACTGAGGATCTTCGAGGACAACGACGCCTTCTTTCCCGGCAGCGTCTCCGATAAAAACTACACCAATGGAACACGGCTGCAATTTACTTTCGTGGGGAAAGCGTATGTGGAGGATATGGATGGCAATACATACGATCTGGTTGATGGCGGTGATGGAAACGCAATGATCGACTTGGGCGGAAAACCGACGCGCCTGGTAGCTGGGGAGAAGGAGGGGGAGGTGACCGCAAGGAAGGGCTCATTACGCTTTCATGCCGGCAAGAGCGGCCCTTCCGGCGGCGTACAAGCGCAGGTGAGCAGAACAAACATGGGGTTCGCTGTGGGGCAGAGTATATACACACCCAGCGACACAAAAACCGATAAGCTTTTGGTTGACGAAAGGCCATACGCCGGATGGTTCTACATCGGCGCCTTCCGGGAAACATACACTACCCATGGAGCCTATTATAAAAGTGAGTTGGATATTGGCTGTATAGGGCCTTGCGCCATGGCGGAAAAGACCCAGGCGTGGATTCACAGGTATATCGCCCACTCAGGGAGGGCGCAAGGGTGGCAAAACCAGATATCAGACGAACTGGTGGTTTCGCTGGACGGTGAATATCGACAGGTGTTTTATGAATTTCCTTCCGGCCACGAAGGCGAATACAGGCGATTTGACCTGGCGTATTATGTCAAGGGCGCCGTGGGGAACATATTCATGGACGCATCCGGCGGGATAATTCTCCGTATGGGCTGGTTCCATACATATTTTTCCGGCCAGGGCGCCGCTCCTCCAGCGGCCACCAGGGCGCCCAGCGTCGAACAATTGGATTCTGCCATACGGCGAAAATGGAGCCTGTCCCGGTCCCTGGGGCGGGCGCGCGAAGCTGAATCAAAGGAAATGTATCTCTTCTTTCGGGGCGAGGGGAGAGTGGTGTTGTATGACGCCATGCTGCAGGGAGGGATGATGTCCGCTAATGAAATACACACTGTGGCGCCCAGCAGGTTCATTGCGGCTGGAGAGGTTGGCGCGGCGATCCATTACAAATACCTGTTGCTCCAATACAGTGTCGGCTTCAAAAGCTCGGAGCATATAATGGACGACTGGTCACCCACCCGCCATGTGTATGGCAGGTTTCAGTTCGCCCTGTTGTTTTAGCTGGCTAAAGCGGCAAAGTTTATCCGCGCCTCTCTTCCGAACAAAACATTCTGGGTTCGCGCCATAACGGCGGGATCGGGTCAATCCCGGATTCGCCCCGCCCGGTAGTCCTGGATCGCCTGTTCGATCTCCTCGTCCGTGTTCATTACGAAAGGCCCCCAACGGGCCACCGGCTCATTCAGTGGTTTGGCCGCCACCACGAAAACACGACAGCCGGAGCTCCCCGCCGCCAACTCCACAGAATCTCCTTTGCTTAGCTGACCCAGCGTCCCTGCGGCAAGCGCGGTTCCGCCAGCTTCGCCTTCACCTTCTGCCATATACACGAAAGCGGACTTTTCATCCTCCACCGGGACCGAGATGGAAGTGTTGGGAGGCAGAGAAATGTCTATATATAAGGGGATTGTCACTATCCCCTCCACCGGCCCTGTCACACCGAAGGCCTGGCCCGCCAGCACCCTGGCCACGACACCATCCGGCAACTGGGCATGGGGGATAGCCTCCGGCGTGATGTCCTGGTACCTGGGGGGGGCCATCTTGCTGTCGGCCGGGAGGTTCACCCACAGTTGGAATCCCCACAAAAGCCCTTCTTTTTGCTTTGGCAATTCTGAATGAACCAGGCCTCGGCCAGCGGTCATCCATTGCGCGCCGCCAGGCTGCAACGTGCCGGAATTACCGGCGCTGTCGGCATGATCCACCACACCTGCGATAAGGTATGTGACTGTTTCGAATCCCCTATGTGGATGATCGGGGAACCCTCCAATATAGTCGTCCGGATTGTCGGACTTGAACTCATCGAACAGAAGGAAAGGATCGAGATCCATCATGCGGCCCGACCCAATGATCCTGGTCAGCCGCACGCCGGCGCCGTCGGAGGTCCTGACACCTTCCGCTATGTTTACCACAGTCCGTTTTCTCTGGTCCATTCGTCTACTCATTCAAATATTGTACTTAGTATAGGGATGCCGGATGGCAAATAGCGTTTCAATGGCGCCCCGGATCAAGGCGAATTATTTCATACGCTGCAAGTCTGAGAACTTATTGAAATAATATCTGATCGTTGGCGATTATACTCAGTTTTAAATGTATCGAATGCGCTTTTAATGATACAATACCCCGGTGTGAAAAAAGTAGACGCAACCAAGCGAGGAGAGTAGATATGTTCAAGGGGAGTTCTTTAAGGTTCAAGCTGCTGACAGGTTTGTTTGCCATTTCACTTTTCGTCTTGGGTTCAGGCGTGGTTGGTTGGTGGGGCGCGGACACTCTTGGATCAGGGTTGCAGCACATTACGGAAGAAGAAGCGCCTGTCACTGACGCATCCATGGAATTAGTCGTCACAATAAGCGAAACCCTGTACAACATCGAAAAATTTAAAGACGCTACGAATGTGATCGGGAGCGCCGATGCTTCGAAGGTGGAAGGCTTGGCCCGGGAATTCCGGGAAAAGGTAGAGCATTACGATACCATTACTGACATGATTATATCTGGTGGTCAATCGGGCATGCTCAAAACTACGGGAACTACCAATGAGACACTC
>JAOUNV010000300.1 GCA_029880775.1 Nitrospinota bacterium
TACAGCTTCGATAGGGATATCTTCCAGCCGCACCAGCCTCGGCTCACCATCCAGGAATATGGCGCCCTCGATATGTATGGCGCCCTTCTCCGACACCAGGGTGAGGCCCAATAGCGAAGCGAAGTTTCGTTTCACGGAACTGGTGGTGGAGCTTACCGCGATGGAGCGGGAGTCGGCCAGAAATGGCGCGTTGACCAGGTTCACGGTGGCGCCCACGTATTGTTCCAGAATCCCCTTCAGGATCGCCTGGGTAACAGGGCGGGAGTCCACCTGGGTAAGCTCGCCCATGAACTCGATTTTTATCTCTTTGGGCGCTCCCTCCGCCACCTGGGCGATGAACGAGCCCATCCTCTCCCCCAGGGCCATGTATGGCCGCACCACGGCCACCTGCTCCGCCGGGATCGATGGCATGTTCACCGCGTTGCGGGTGATACCATTCACGAAGAAATCGACAAACTGTTCCGCCACGGCGACGGCCACGTTCTCCTGCGCTTCCGTGGTGGAGGCGCCCAGATGGGGTGTGAAAATAACATTCTCCAGGCCAACAAGCGGGTTGTCCTTGGCCGGTGGCTCCACCTCGAACACATCCAGCGCGGCGCCTGCCACATGCCCGCTTTTTATCGCCTCGGCCAGGTCCGCCTCGTTAATAATGCCTCCTCGGGCGCAGTTGACGATGCGCACTCCTTTTTTCAGCTCGGCCAAAGTGGAGGCATTGAGCAAGTTGCGTGTTTCATCGGTCATCGGTGTATGGATGGAGATAAAATCGGCCCTTTTATACAGCTCCTCCAGGCTGACCAGTTCCACCCCAATCTTCTCCGCCGCCTCCTTGCTGATGAACGGATCGAAGGCGATCACTTTCATCTCCAGCGCAAGGGCCCGCCGCACGACGATAGACCCGATCCTGCCTATGCCGATGATACCCAGGGTTTTGTTGAACATCTCCACACCCATGAATTTCTTCTTCTCCCACTTTCCCTCTTTGATGCTGGCGGTGGCCTGGGGTATCTGGCGGGAGAGCGCCATCATCATGGAGATGGCGTGCTCTGCGGTGGTGACGATGTTGCCCTCCGGCGTATTCATCACCACCACGCCCTGGGCGGAGGCGGCGGGCACATCCACGTTATCCACACCGATGCCGGCGCGACCTATCACCTTGAGCTTGGTGGCCGCCTCCAGTATCGTTTTATTCGGCTTTGTGGCGGAGCGTATCACCAACCCGTCGTATTCTGGAATGATCTTGATCAGCTCCTCCGGCGAAAGCCCCACCTTGACATCCACAGTGAACCCGGGGGTGTCCTGCAATATTTTCACACCATCCTCGGACAGCTTGTCGCTGACCAGGATTTTTACTTCGTTGACGCTCATCTTCGTTTCAATACCTTTCGTTGACGATTTTTTCCACGGCGGCCACACCCGCTCCCATTTGCACATCGTGGCCGAACTTTAGTAGACCCATCTCGATGGAAGCCATCGCCACCACCATGTCGAAGGAGTCGAAGTAACCCAGGTGGGCGATCCTTATTATCTTGCCCTTCAGGTGATCCTGGCCACCGGCGAAAGTCACCCCATAGTTTTCCCGCAGGTCCTTGACCAGCTTCCCGCCATCCACCGTCTCCGGCACGAACAGCCCGGTGGCGGAATTGGCGGGCGATTCCGGCGCCAGCAGCTTCAGGCCCAGGGCCTCCACTCCGGCCCTCGTCGCCCTGGCCAGGGTGTCGTGGCGCTTGTATACGTTCTCCAGCCCTTCGTCCAGCATCATCTTCAGCACCACGCGCAGCCCGATGATTAGCGAAGCGGCGGGGGTGTATGCCGATGTGTCGGCCGCCAGATTCTTCCGCTCTTTCTTCAGGTCGAAATAGAAATGGGGGATATCGCAAGACTCCGACCGTTTCCACGCCTTTTCCGAAAGCGAGATAAAGGCCAGCCCAGGCGGCAGCATCAGCGCCTTTTGCGAGCCGGTGATCATGATATCGATTCCCCACTCATCCATGGGCATGGGGTATACTCCCACGGCGGTGATGCCATCCACCACCAGGAGGGTGTCTGTATTTTTCGTCAGTTCCGATATCTGCTGGATCGGGTGGGCCACTGTTGTGGAGGTTTCCGACCCCTGGACAAAGACACCAGCGATATCGGGATTATTTTTCAGGGCTTCGGCCACCGCGTCCACCGACACGGCCTGACCCCATTCCACGTTGATCCAAACCACTTCCAGACCGAACGCCTCGCAAATCTTCCCCCAGCGCTCGCCGAACTTTCCTCCGTTGACCACCAGGGCCTTGTCCCCCTTGCGGAAAACGTTGGTGACGGCGCTTTCCATGGCGCCGCTGCCGGAGGAAGCCAGCATCAGCACCGGCTGGTCCGTGCAGAATATTTTCTTCAGTCCCTCGGCGCATTCGGCGAAGATGGCCGAAAATTGGCTAGTCCTGTGGTGAATCATCGGTTTGGCCATTTCCAGAAGGACTTCTTCCGGCACGGGCGTGGGCCCTGGTGATATCAGATACCTTTTTTTCATCATCACTCCATGTTTGTTATATCAGCCGCCACCCCAGACCAGGCCAGGTGAACCCGAACGGATGACGTTGCACTTACAAAGCGGATGATTATAACCGGTAGGCTATTCGATTTCCAGCACAACTGTACCAGCCAGCTTGTCATGGAGAGCCTGGTTTCTGGAATCCACCAATGCCCAGGCGAACCCAAGATAAAAAAGCATGGCGCCAGGATAGTATCCCACAAAGCGGATAAAGGCGCGGGGGATGGAGACTGCGGCGCCGTCGGGCATCGCCACACGCACTCCCATGGCGCTTTTGCCGAGGGTGGTCCCAAGGAGCGCCACCGCCAGAGTGTAATAGAGAGCGGAGAGAAAATGATAGAAAAATATCACAAACAATACTAATTTGCCCACGACCTCCTCTCCAATGGCGTCGTGAGGGACCCAAGGAAGGTTCATCGAAATACCAATGGACAGGGTGATTATGGAAGCCAGGAAAGTGTTGTCGGCGGCATATGCGTAGAACCGCCGCCAAATGGGAGCATAGCGCAACTTGGTGTGAGGAGCCGACTCGCCAAATGCCGAAGCCGATCCCTCCGGCATCACACCTGCGAATTCAAGCTCCGGCCTGACTGGTTCTTCCACGCGACCTTATGTCAAACCTTGTCCAAATCCATATCCAGGTCGTCGAGATCGTCGCTGTCCGAAGCGGCGCCAAAGATATCATCGTCGCTTAAGTTTACGTCCTCAAACTCAGAACCGCCGGAATCTCCGCCAATGGAACTGAAATCGAGCTCCGAATCGAGTCCGCCGATATCATCACCCAGGCCGAGACTGAATCCACTATCTGAAGAAACCATGTCATCGCCATCGCCCATATCCAACGCTGGTTCCTCAAGGGCTATTTCAGCCTCCGGCTCTTCCAGCGCGATTTCCGCCTCTGGTTCCTCATAAGCTATTTCAGCCTCCGGCTCTTCCAGCGCGATTTCCGCCTCGGGTTCCTCAAGGGCTATTTCCGCTTCCGGCTCTTCCAACGCGATTTCCGCCTCTGGTTCCTCGAAAGCTATTTCCGCTTCCGGCTCTTCCAACGCGATTTCCGCCTCTGGTTCCTCGAAAGCTATTTCAGCT
>JAOUNV010000302.1 GCA_029880775.1 Nitrospinota bacterium
ATAAGAGTTCTGTCGCTAAGCCCCACCGTTTCCACGGGTACCACCCCTGTATTAAAGCGGATCGGGGTGGCCGAGTTCACAACGTAGTAGTGATAGCTCGCCGTAAGATGAGTCCCCACGCCCAGCGCCCTGGTGAAAGTAACGGTAAAATCACCAGTGCCCCGGTTGATATCCCCAGTCCCCACCATTTCTCCATCAAGGCTGCGAACACCATAATCCCGGAAGGTTTCTATCCTCCCATAGCTGTCCCATCCGCTGATCTCAATTGTACCCGACACCGTATTCGCATTGGCCAGGCGCCCGGACACGGTCCTGTTGACACCATCAACCACAGAACCTGGAGCGAGGGTCACAACCTCGTTTGTAACTTTGTAAACCGTTGTATCAGGCAACAGAATGTTCCTTACATCCGGCTTTTTCGTCGAAACGGTAGAGGCCGCGCCTCCCAGCTTATCGCCGGCGTCCCAGTTCAATACCGGAGTGAATCCGGCGCTGTTCTCGGAGAACCACGGGTCGTAAAGTTCTTTGGAAAATACGTGTCCGCGGAAGTCGGTATTATCCTGCCAGGTACTACTCCACTTGAAGCTGGCGTCGTATATCACGTTGGACAACGGCACAGGCGCCGTGTGGGCAAAGCCCCTGGCCTCGGATGCGTTGTATGAAAGCGCCACGGAAGTGATCTTCGGCGAGCATTCCTTATCCGACGTGATCATATCCGCCTTCCACAGCAACGTGTCGCCTATGACCGCATTGTTGATAAAGCTCAATGTCGCCTCGCGGTAGGTGGCCTCGCTCACAGGCTTTGTCACCATCCGGTAGGAGGTCTCGGTGATGCCGGGAGTCCAGTCATACACCATGCCTCCGGTATTATCCCCGGACTTTACCAGATCCCATTCGTGAACACGGAGCCAATCCTGGCCATTATTGGTCGACATGTAATAATCTATCCTGGTGTCGCCCGGCGACAAGCCGCAGGAGGCCGAAGGCATTGTGTCCTGCACTTTGATGGTAGCGGTGGTGATGAATGCGGTGCCAGTAGCGGCCAACGAAGCGCTGGGGCTGGCTGCCGTGTTCATCGTCACAGTGCCACCGTTGCGGCTCTCGATCAGATACATATTGTCGTTAAAGTCCAGATCGTAACCCGAATAATGCGACTCGAAGGCAAGAAGGGTCGAGAACGGGTCTTTGACCGGCCCGAGCCATAAGGACCGGTTAAAACTCCAGTTTTTCAACGTAGAGTTTATAAATTCTCTCTGGTAATCCCCGGCGTCCACTACTCCGGTGAAACTGAGCCCAAAAATATTTTTCAGCGCAGCGGACGCCTCCGTGGGGAACAATCCCTGGGTCCAGGAATATGGATAGGTTGTACCACCGTTACCCTGGAAAGCCGTGCTCACATATTTGCAGTCTGCGCCATCGTCTAAAACAGGGACCCCAGCCACAAAATCCTCTGGCACACTTTGCGGAGCGGGGTCATCCAGGTTGAACTTGAGGTTTATCGACTGGTACCAATCGGGGCCGCCTAGTAGTACAACATTTGAAAGCAAGAGGTCTCTCTTGGTTTGCGCTGGGTGCACCATAGCGCCCACACCTGAGCAAGAAGGATTTGAGGGCCCCTTAAAAGAGGGAGTTAACCACTGAACAAAGCTCCAGTATGTATCTGACGCCGTGTCCTTTGGTGTGTACGCCGTAAAGGTATGAAGAGAGTTTATATGCTGGAAAAAGGAGATTTTCGTGCCGGCTTTGAACCGGCCGATTTTTACCCGGGTGTCACGCCCGTCCAAGACACCATCGCCGTTAACCAGCATGCCTTTGGCTGAGTAGTCATTTTCCGTCACAGGATTCACTATGAGTGAAGTGAAGCCAGTCGACCCTGCCCCAAGAGTATAATGTATAGGATTGAACAACCACTCCAGCACGTTATCGTTATTCCTATCTCTGGTGTTGGCAAAAAGGTAGTTGAACAAGTGATCGTTGCCGCTAGAGTAAATCCCGTCTACAAAGGCTAAAGCTCCAAAGTACACTTGGCCGGTAACGGGAAGGCCCACGGCAGCCATCTCCTGCTCCACCAGCGGCCTGACAAACCAGCCCAAGCTGTTTGACCACGCCGCTCCCGTTACCACCCAGTTCCCGCCAGCATCCAGGGTGTAGCTCCTGGTGTCCAGCGGGTCTTCATAGACAAAAGCCGCGTACACATCCTGGTCGAACGGAACGGTGAATGCGTCCTGGACTGTGGGAGTGGAGAAAGCCAGCTCCACCTCTCCGCCAGTGACGGTGGTGTTGGCAAAAGTATAGTCAGCCGCCGAAAAGCCACCGGAAGCGGCCGAGGCGTAGCTTCCACCCACCGCGCATCCTGCCGCCACTGCTGGGCCGGATGGGGGCGGGGCAGCGCCAGCAGCCACCCCTGAAAAGCCGACCCCCGCTATCAGCGCCAGAAGCGCCAAGGCCGAAGCCAATGTGCCGTTATTCGAAAAAACGTTTTGCCGAAACATTGTATTCTCCTTACTTAAGAACTTAGGTCGACTGGGTTAGTTAGATCGGCCGGGTCTATTTCATTCAGATCCATACCGGATGAAGAGTGGCCCTCATTGGCGAACTCCTGGGCTAGTCCGGGGATGACCTGGCCTCTGCCGGAAATATGTCCCTCGAATGTCAGCTCATGGATGGCCTCGGCTATGACGACTCCATTCGAATAAACAAGCCCTCTGGATCGGACAAAGATCATCCCATCCTTGTCGACAATGGGGTTGTAGTCATTGGAGCAGGCATTCGTACCTTTTTTCCCTTTAAGGTCGATTGCAGAGGCATCTTCATCGCATGAGAAATCCCCCACCGCCACGCTGGTATCACCGCCGGTGTAGTCAGAGTTGGCGAAAAGGGAAGCGTCGAACATGTGATCGATGTTATCCCACACCGTGACCGTATATTCAATGGTCTTTGTGCCGACAACCCAGGGCCGCTTTATTATTTCAACGCCATTTGTCGTCCATAGCCCGTCGAAAGGGGAGGCGCCATACTCGCAACCATTCATGGCGGTGATAGGAACGTCACCGCACCAGTAAGTCTGGGCGGCAATTCCGTTATAGGTACCGTTCAATATCCAGTTCCAGTTGGGTCTTACCCCCTTCACCATGTTAGCTTCGTTGGCCTTCACGAATTCTTTCTGCAACATGGTACGGCCATGGGATATGCCCGCCTCCGCGGCGAAAAAGGCCATCACCTGGTTCTCCATATTGCTGGCGATCTGCTGCTCCAGGGTGGTGCGGGTGGCCGAGTATACCCCCATCACAGTGATCATGGCCAGGGTCAGCAGAGCCAGCACCAGCACCGCCCCGCTCCTGCCGACGGCAGGGCGCCGACCCAGGGTTATATAATTATTCTTCATGGCGCTAACCTCTTCTTTCATCGTCATAGATTCCGCATAGTCATATCGTTCTGTTTTTTCTCGCCACATCACAACACACTCCTCATCCGCACAGTCCTGCTGATCAGCCGTCGCCGGTAATAGTCACCGCCGGCAGGCCGGACTATGGTGCTGTTGTCTATCTGCGGAGGGTTCTGCTTGGCTCCACCGCCTGCCAGCATACTGTCCACTTTCTTGCTTTTCACCAAAAGGTATAT
>JAOUNV010000303.1 GCA_029880775.1 Nitrospinota bacterium
GCATCGCGGCAGACTGCGGGAAAAATTCTTGCAACACGGGCTGGAGAAGCTCACCGACGACGAGATCGTGGAACTGCTACTCACTCTGGCCACACCCAGGCGGGACTGCAAGCAGATAGCCCGGGACGCGCTAGATTCCTTCGGCGGGCTGGCCCCGGTGCTGGAGGCGTCGGTGGACGATCTTCAGAAAATAGAGGGGATCGGCGCCACCAACGCTATGGGGATAACCATGGTTCACCAGATCGCCCGCAAGTTTCTGCGGGAGCGAATAATCAAAGGCAACTACTTAAGCTCCTTCGATGAGGCGCTGGAGTATTTCACCCACGCCATGAAATCTTCCGGCAGAGAGACACTCCACGTGTTATACCTGTCATCGCAAAACGCGATATTGGGGGAGGAGCGGTTCTCTACCGGTTCGCCCGGCTCGGTGACGGCGCATCCCCGCCAGGTGATAGAAAACGCGTTCAAATTCTCCGCCGCCAGCGTTGTGATGGCTCACAACCACCCAGGGGGCGATGTGGCGCCATCTGCGGACGATGTCCGAACCACTCGCAACTTGTACTTTGCATTGCGGTTCATGGATCTTTCGTTGCGAGACCATTTGATCATCACCGCCGAGGCCCACTACTCCTTTATGAAGGAAGGGCTGATGGACTCCTTTGAAAAGCAGTATGAGACGGTGAGCAAAAAGATCTGGAAGTGAAACGCCTGGCGATAGCCGACCGGCGGCGCCTGGGCGCCACGCCTGGCCGCCCGCGCCTAGGCGCCTATATCGAATAGGCCTTAAGCGTCCGCTGGTTGCGGCCTTTGATCCATAGTTGCCACCAGGGGCTTTCTGGCCGGGGCGGTGGATATCATCTTATCCACCACACGATGGTAGTACAGATGGTACAGCGTCATGAAGGCGGTCTGTTTTCCCAAGCCGAAATCGAGCCCTGCCCGCGCCACCTTTCTGGCTATGTTTCCCATCCCATACGCCGAGGCGCAGAAATTGTGATAACCATCATGAAGGTGATCCGGAGATAAATTCTTTGGCCGGTGGACCACGGTGGCGAAGTCGTAGTTTTCCCAGTTGTCGTCGATGATCCTTCCTTCCTCCTTCAGCCGCCGGTATAGACGAGTGGCGGGAAAGGGGGTCAGCAAGTTTGCGTAGATAAAATCAAGCCGGGACTTGACGTAGAATTCGTATGCGTTATCGAAGCACTCCGGCCCATCGCAATCCAGCCCCAATATGAAGTTCCCCTGGATCAGGATTCCATGATCGTGAACCATGGCGATGGTATCCATCATCTGCTGTCGGCTTTTTTGGGAGCCGTGTTTGTTCAGCCCGCCCGACAGCGTTTCTATCCCCACCTCCATGGCCTTCACCCCGCCCCTGGCCATGGCGGCCACCAGTTCCTTATCCGCCACCCTGGCGATAGAGGTTTCCACAAGGATATTTTTTCGCAAAGGGGCCGCAGCTTCCATAAGTTCCATGGTGTATTTTTTGTTCAGCCCAAAAGTGGCGTCGCAAAACAGGGCGACTCCTCCCTTCATCTGCGCCAGGTCCTCTATGATTACATCTACACCTCGGTCAAGGTATTTGCCCTTCATCAGTGGATCGCAGAATTCGCAGCCGTATGGGCAGCCAAGCGAAGTGGGGATGGTGGCCAACTGGTACCAGCTTCTGTCATTGATATTGCGGCGGTAGTCGGCGGGATACCGGAAATTTTCTTCCTGATCAACTAGCTTATGAGTGCCGTCGGCGCCTGGCGCGATTCGCCCCGCCTGGATGTCGTCGAGCAGCAAAGCCCATTTTTGTTCGGACACAGATTCGGCCACTACATCGCACCGTCCCATAGCCTCGGCGCTCATCCCCCCACGGAAGTGGGGTCCACCCATGATCACCACTTTTCCTTGTTTCCGCAGCTTCTCCGCCACCCGATACGAGGCGGGGGCGGATGGGGTGTAGACACTCATGGCCACCACAGGGGCCTGGACGCTTTTGTGGGCTTCTTTCTCCGGAACCGCGACAATGCGAGCCCCCCAGCCCTGGTTTTCTGACCATATCCGCAAGGTATTAAGGATCGGCGGACGCAGGATTCCGGTAACGCAGAATCTGCGGTTGTTTATGGAAAGAATATCTATATCCATATTTCATCATCGCTCAAATAGAGATATTAGCAAGAACACGCCCCAATCGAAACCAGCTCTATTATTACCCACATTCACGCGACATTGTAACACAAAACATCTTACAGGAAGCAATATTATACCAGGGGTGACTATGGGCTGCCATGGAACGCGTCAACTGGCCACACGCAGGCTCCACAGGAATTCTTGATATTAAGCTTGTGCGGCATTAGAATCAGGTATCAATCAATTTCAAAGACCAATGACAATATTTAAAGATAAGCAGTTGCAACCCATCGCCGAAAAGGTGGAGGCGGGGGAAAGGCTAAGCTACGAGGACGGGCTCGCCCTGGAAGCGTCAGCCGATCTTTTGGGCCTGGGCGCCATGGCAAACATCATCCGTGAAAGGATCAACGGCGACAACGCCTACTACATAGTGAACCGGCATATCAATCACACCAACGTTTGTGTGAACTCCTGCCGGTTCTGCGCCTTTTCTCGCAAGGAGGAAGATGAGGGCGCCTATACCATGGAGCTGGAAAAGGTGATGGAAGAGGCGGCGAAGAGCAAGGGGGAGCGGTTCTCCGAGTTCCACATAGTGGGGGGGCTCCATCCCACCATGCCATACAACTACTATGTGGAGATGGTACGACAACTCCACCAGGAGTATCCTCATGTCCACCTGCAGGCTTTCACGGCGGTGGAGATTGCGTATTTTGAGCAAATATCGGGCAAAAGCGTGGAAGGTGTGCTGGCGGAGCTGAAGGATGCAGGGCTGGGATCGTTGCCTGGTGGTGGGGCGGAGATCTTCGCCGACAGGGTGCGAAAGAAAATTTGCCCGGAGAAGATAGACGCGGATGAATGGCTGGCTGTGCATGGTGCCGCCCACGAGGTGGGGCTGAACACCAACGCCACCATGTTGTACGGCCATATAGAAACTCCAGAGGATAGAATAGATCATTTGATACGACTACGGGAGCAGCAGGACAGGACTGGGGGATTCCTGACATTCATCCCGCTGGCCTTCCATCCGCAAAACACAAGATACGAAAAAATCGCCAAGGCTTCCGGGATTATGGATCTAAAGATGATCGCCATCTCCCGGCTGATGCTGGATAACTTCCCCCATATAAAGGCGTTCTGGATCATGATTGGCGAAAAGATGGCCCAGCTTTCTTTATCCTTCGGCGCGGACGATGTGGACGGAACCGTGGTGGAGGAGAAGATTACCCACGCCGCCGGGGCCGTCACCGCACAGCAGATCGCCCAGGAGAGGCTGACGCAGATGATCAAGGAAGCGGGCCGCGTCCCTGTGGAGCGGGACACCGTGTATAACGTGGTGGGAGCCTGACCAATGACGTACTCCAAACCGGTGGTGGGGATTCACGATTTTCTGAATTCCAAACCGATTCTGCATCCGATCCGGCATGGGCTTTTGGAAGTTCCCTTTCGGCTGGAGATCGACACTCCGGCAGCGTTGGCGGACAGGTTCGCCACCGGGGAT
>JAOUNV010000304.1 GCA_029880775.1 Nitrospinota bacterium
GCAATCCTTTATATCTTTCATCGGCTCGAATTTTTTGCGTCGCCTCGAACCCGTCCATCACGGGCATCTGAATATCCATCAAAACCGCGTCCCATGCTCCATCTTCCAGTTTTTCCAAGGCCTGTCTTCCATTTTCGGCGACCTCCACGCGCGCGCCCCAATCCTTCATGACGCCCAGGACAACTTCCCTGTTTATCATAATGTCCTCCACTAGCAGGATCCTCGCGCCGCGGATTTTGGCGGTCTGATCTTTTGTGGCGACCCAGAAATATGGCTTATCAGGCGGGGCGCTTTCCCTCGCCAAGGCGGCGCTTAGAACCTCGGCCAGGCTCTGGCGCGATAACGGCATGGTTAACGCGCCACACATCAGGGAGCGCCCGGCTCCGCCTGGAATTTCCTCGGCGGGCTGGGCCGTGGTCATGGATGGTTCGTTGATAAAGACTATGTGTGGGACCATGGAGATCCGCTTGTCTGAAGATATCAATCTGGCAAGATCGGCGCCATCGGCCCCTGAAATGTGGCGACTCACCAGCAAAAATCCATACCCCTCGTGGCTCCCCTTGCCGTTAACGCGAAGAAGCTCTTTATGCGCCTGGGCGCCCGACTGCACGGCCCGCCCCTCCACATTGATTTCTTCCAGCAGCCCAAGAATCAAATCTCTTTCCTCATCGTCATTGTCCAGCACCAAGGCTCGTTTGCCAGCCAATTCAGCGTCCTCGGCGGCACGGGGTTGCATCGTAGACTCCGGCGCATATGCCAGGTTGATGGAGAAATAGAAAAAGCTTCCCTTGCCATGTTCGCTCTCCACTTCCAGCTTCCCCCCCATCATCTCCACCAGCTTGCTGCTGATGATCAGCCCAAGGCCTGTTCCGCCAAACCTGCGGGTGGTGGATAAGTCCGCTTGCGAAAATGGAAGAAAGAGCTTGTTCATCTGGTCTGTGGCGATGCCGATGCCGGTGTCCTTGACACTGAAATTCAGTCTGGCCTCGGTTTTTGTCAATGATTCGAGAGTAACGCTCATGGATACAGAGCCGTTATCTGTAAATTTGACTGCGTTGCTGAGCAAGTTGGAAAACACCTGCCCTATGCGGACCTGATCCCCGATCAGGGTGGAAGGAATATCATCCGCGACGGTCACACTGAGAGTCAGCCCCTTTTTCAAAGCATGGGCTTCCACCATGTTCCTGGCTTTGTTGAGGGCATCTTTCAGATCGAACGGGGCGTTTTCAAAGTCCAGCTTGTTGGCCTCGATTTTGGAAAAATCCAGAATGTCATCGATAATGCGCAACAGCGATTCGGCGGATTCGAGAATGTTTTGCGCGTAGTCGCGCTGCTTGCCGCCGCTGGTTTCCTGGATAAGCAGCTTTGTAAAACCTAAAACCCCGTTCATGGGAGTGCGGATTTCGTGGCTCATGTTCGCCAGAAAATAGCTCTTGGCGCGGGCGCCTGCCTCGGCGGCCTCCTTGGCGGAGCGCAGCTGCCCGGTTCGTCTTTCCACCTCGCTTTCCAGGTTTCCCCGCTCTTTCTCCAGCAGTTTATTCATTTTAGCCAGTTCTTCCACATGCAGGCTCCCCTCCAGGTCGCGTTGCCGGAGCATGGCGGTCATCTTGTTAAAGGATTCGGCCAGCATACCTATCTCGTCGGCGGATGTCACAGCCACTTGCTGGTCAAACTGTTTTTCCTCGGCGATCCTGTCCATCTCTTCTGTTACCTGGCGTATCGGCCTGGAAATGATCTTTTCGCTTAGAAAGGCGACGAGGGTGGCTATTCCCAGCCCCGCAAAAAGCCCGGCTAGCAATAACAGGGAAAGATTTTTTATATTTTCGGTTACAACGCTTTTCGGAGCATAGGACACCATCAGAAACGCAGGCTTGTCCTTGTGGTGGAAAGCGCGGATCATCACGTATTGGATTTCCCCATCCAAGGTGGTTTCCATTATCGTTTCCGGAACGTCGTCAAACTTTTGTTCCCCCCAGTCACGCAAAGACCCAAGGGCGCGATCTCCCGCCAGCAGCTTGCCAGACAGGGTCAGCAGCTCACTTCTCCTGGAGGTCTTTCCAGAAAACTTCTCCATATAGCCATCATTGATTATCATCCGGATGAGCACACCGCCAACCAGATCCCGCCTCTCCCTCCCTTCGACATAGGTAATTTCCTCCACTGGCAATGCGCCATTGACGAAAAGCCCCTCGGCTGCGACCGTGTAAAAGATAGCGTTGCTGGCGGGTATACCCAGTGAAGAGGGAGCCGATGGCGCTTCATCGGCCAATACCCATTCCTTGGACGGGCATTGGGCGAACACAGACGCCGCCGATGGGGTGAAGTATTCAGTTTGGGCAGTCTGCGGATTAAAAGAAGTTACGGTTATACTTTTTCTGGTGGCCAAAGAATCGAGCCCTGCCAGGTTGTAAACACCCCCTGATTCATAGTTTTTGTCTATCACCAGCCGCTGTATATCCATCGTGATTTCACACAAGACCTCCCTTCTTAGCTTAGGAATAGCCCCCTGAATCTTGAAAAGCGACCGGGCAGACGAAATAATTTTAGATTTGTGAGTGACAGACTCCATCGTACTTTCCATCGCCGCCGCGGACGAGTTGATTTCCGTCTCAAGTTGCGCAAGGTTCGAGCTCAAAGCGTCGCGGATCAACGTTTGTTGCTGGGACGCCGACACCCAGAGCACAAACCCGGCGCCCAGGACAGTGACGATGACTACTGGCGCCAGGCCCTGCAATAATAATTTAATCTTAAGTGACATTTCCACATTCAGCTATTCAGGGTTGGCAGACCCTATCTATGGTTGGCAGACCCTATCCAGGGTTGGCAGACCCTATTCAGGGTTGGCAGACCCTATTCAGGGTTGGCAGACCCTATAACTCCTTCGACAAACCAGTTCATTTTCGCCAGATCCTTGTCGGCGGCCTTGGTGCCGGGCCCGATCCGCTCGGCGCCCTCCTGGTCCACCACAGGCCCTTCGAACACGGCATGATGGCTGTTGATAATCTGCTGCTTCCGTAGCGCTACGGTGTCGCGGGTCTTCTCACTCACCGCTGGGCCGAACGCCGCTATATCCACCACGCCGGTCTTAAGGCCCCACCATATATTCTCATTTTTCCATTTCCCCGCCATCGCCTGTCCGATCGTGTATTTATAGATCACTTCCCAGCGCCAAATGGCCGCCGTCAGGTGGGTCTTGGGGGCGAAAGCGCTCATATCCTGGTTGTAACCGATGGAGTAGGCGCCCCGCTTTTGCGCGGCGATCTGCACTGCAGGCGAATCCAGGTGCTGAGCCAGCACATCCGCTTTCAGATCCATAAGCTCGTTGGCGCTATTCGTCTCCTTTTCAGAGTCATGCCAACTCATTACCCATCGGACATGCACCTTGGCCTTCGGGTTAGCCTCCAGCACTCCCAGGGTAAAGGCGTTGATACCCCGGATCACTTCCGGCAGAGGGTATGCGGCTACATACCCCACAATCCCGGTGCGGGTCGTGGCCCCTGCCACCAGGCCGGTCAGGTAGCGCGCCTGGTACATACGTCCGAAATAGAGTCCAACATTCTTTGCCCGCTTGTACCCGGAGCAATGCATGAAAATGGTGTCTGGAAACTTTG
>JAOUNV010000305.1 GCA_029880775.1 Nitrospinota bacterium
CGTTCTCCTTTTTGTCGGCGATGGCGTTTGCCTCTTCGGAGGAGAGGAATTTAATATCGAATCCGAACTCTTTGTGACGCCGGGCGAATTCATTGTAAGCGGCTGTGGAGAGAGAGATGATGGCGGCGTAATTAATCATAACTCCCTTCTCCTGGGTCCTGATGACGGCATTCAGGATGACATCCTTGAAGTTGATGGAATTGAGCGCCACGAATTCGCTTTGCATCTTCAGGTCCTCCACCACCGACTGGAGCACGCGCAACGACTGTTGGGTGGCGGGGAATACGACTCTTTTAAAATCTACTTTCTGCACGGCGATCACCGGCAAATGGGCGAACTCGTACAGCTCTTCGAGCATGACGTTTAGCTCTCGAATGACTACCATCACCTCACGAACCAGATCCTGGATTTTATCGATATCGTTTCGCACAAAGTCGAGCTTGCGGTCCAGTTCCTTAATGCGACCGTGATACGAAAAATTATAAGTGGTGGCCTGGCTCCACAATAGCTGAAGAGTGCTCATGTACAGCTCTGCGGTTTTCTGGCAACGGCCTATATTCTCCTCAGCAATTTTCACGAACAGACCGATCATCCTCGGCTTTTCCAGGCTGATGAGCCGCATGATGTCTTCCTTGGTTATGATGATCCCCACCACGCGCTTTCTGGCGTAGACCCCGGCGGAGCGCCCCAGCCCAGTGAAAAACGAGTTTTCTCCCACAATGGTGGGGGCGGGTATTTCGGCTATCTGCTCGTATTTTTCAATGCCGTCCCTCATCAACCTTTTGCGGACATACACCGTGCCGTTTAGCACCAGCACCATCTTGTCCACATTGCTCCCCCCTTCGCGGAAGACAAACTCCTCCGGTCCCCATTCTTCCATCTCGCACCTGGAGAGACGGGCAAGCTGGGCCGGGGACATGTTCTTGAACTGGTCGATGGAGGATATCACCTTTATAAGCGTGGGCTGGTCATAATCAGCCGGGTTATCCGGCAGCGGCTTTTCCACCTCCGGTTCTTCTTTTATTTTTTTTGACCGGTCAACAAATCCTCCGCCGATATCCTTCACCGTGATTTTCATCTTCTTCTTTTTTGGCTCAGGTTTTGCCGGGCGGACTCTGTCGGGGTTACGCCTGCTCCCCAGGAAAACAACCTGAGTGGCGGAAAGATCCTCCTTATTCGCCGTTTGGGTCTTGCCGGTTTCCACCAGTTTTTTGAATTTCCCCGTCGAATTTGGAAAAGCGGGTTTCACTTCGGCCGGCTTTGCCGTAGGCTTTTTATTCGCATTCATCTGGGCGGCCTGGATTTTGGCTTGGGAGATGGTAGTGGGTATTGGCTTTTTCGGGACGGACATGGCCACCCGGGTGGAGGACATATCTTCGAGAGCGGCGCTTGACTGTTCCTTTTGAACCTGCACGAAACGCTTCATTTTCATTGTCATGGACGCAAGAGGATTCTTTGAGGCCTTGCGCATCTCCGCAATTTTTTTCTTGAATTGGTCCGGGTCTTCAGGGATGTTAGGGGTCATCTGGGCTATCTCACGCTCTTCTCTGTTTGATACATTCTAGCGCATTTTCATTTTTCAGAAAAGGTATGAAACCAAAATAAAGCAGACCTCGATTTTCAACAGTTGGCGCGTATGACCTGCCGCTAAAGATGTATTATGCCTTGCTGACTGTGTCAATTGCGGTCAGGTGTTTCTAGTAAATTAGACATAATTACGACATTTTGTGTCATGGTCATGATTTTGTACATATTATTGCCGAGCGCGCCACACTAATTGTCATGTGTTATTATATTAAAATATATGTATACAACGAGAATGAATCATGATAAAGTCTTAATTAATAAGGTGGTGAAGTCGTTCTGTTTTTCTTTTGCGAAAAATAAAAAACAGATCAATAAATGGTCTGTTTTTTGCTTCTATACGTTGCAAGTAAAGAGTGTACAGTGACCTGTTGGTAGCCATAAACAATGTGTCTATCAAATGAAAAGTATATATTAAATAAGGAGACAAGTTATGACTAGGAAAAGGGGAATGAAAGTAACAGCGGCTTTGATCGTCGCGGCTATGCTGGTAATGCCACTGAATGCCGCCCATGGCGCCGCAGCGAACATCGCAGTCAACGTAAACGTAGGCGCCCACATAATACTGAATACTGTGGCGACTGTTAATCTGACCGTCACCGGCGTGGACGCCGCCGCCACCCCGGCTGGGGTCGTCGCCGGGACCGCCACATTTGCCGGCAACCTGAACACCGTCGCCGCCGGTGGTTCCCTGGGATGGACCGACCCTGCCGCTTATGGTAGCCTGATCACAGTGAATGTTACTGACGCCTGGGGTGTCCGGGCAATGGTGGGTGTGGGGCAGAATGTATTGATAACCCCCAGTATCACCACCGGCACAGGCCTCAACACTGCGGCGTCCTCAGTCACAGTCGGCGCCCTGACAGCCGGTTGCGGCGCATGCGGCGCTGGTGGCGCTGCCGTTGCGGCGGGTGCGACTTGCACTTTCCCGGCTCCCGGCATGGGCAGCCCCGGAGTTTCCGGTGATGTGGGCTTCACGCTGGATATCAGCGGTGTCACCCTGGTTGGAAACCACACCGGGATAGTGTTGACGATCACCGCAGCTGCGGTGTAAGCAAGAGAGGCGGAAAATCATGAAACGAATCGAGAGCGTGGCTGTCAGGGTCACGCTCTTTCTCGTTTTGGCTTTATTGCCTTTTTCCGGGCCAGCTTTGGCCGCATGTCCCACAGGTTCGGTTTTCAAGACGTTCAACCGCATTAACGAAACCACCAGGGCGATTCAGCAGAATATGGCGTTTTCCCGGGGCAAAGTGGAGGCGGAGACTGGCGGGAAGCGCAATATCAACGCCAGGGTCCCCTCACTCCCTGTCCAAGGGAAATTTCGCACTAAGGTGACATGGCCCGTCATCAACCACGTATGGGAGTTGAGCATCCCTTTCGCTTCCCGCATCACAATCAAAGACCTGATGGTCGTTTATTCTGTTTCTGGAGGTAATGGACGCTCAGGCTTTTTCCAGTCTGCGGATATCCCCTCATCGGTGATGAAGGTAACTGTCATTCCCAAAGGTATCAAGCAATCGATCGTTAATGACAGAATCGTGTTCAGAGGGTATATTAACCTGAATGTTGACTATTCAGCGGTAACCGTGGCCGGTAGCTATAATGGCATGATCAGCGCCGCGGTAGAATGCCGCTAGAAAAAGATTCAGTGCGTAAGATTTTCCTTTGTCTGATATCCCTGGTGATAATGGGATCCGTGTCGGCCATGGCTCAGCCACAGCTGACGATCAGTCCCGCCAAGGACTCGCTGACACCGCAAATCGGCGCGGCTCCTCCCAATGTGACTGTAGAAATCGGCGGTAAGCCAGTCTCAGGATCGATCCAGCTTTTCAACCTGAGTAAAACCCCTGTGAAACTGCACACCACGGTGAGCAACTGGGAACTGGATGAAGCAAACAACATAAGAACCATCCCCCCCACCCCACAATCGATGGACCTTTGGACCATTGTCAGCCCGGTCGATTTCACCATCGCGCCCGGGAAGACACAGACCATCCGCTTCTCCATCAGGCCCAGGACCAAGCCG
>JAOUNV010000306.1 GCA_029880775.1 Nitrospinota bacterium
GGCGGGATGCAGATCGATTACCATGCGGAGAACCTGGCCAAGATGGGGCTGGAGGTGGACCCGGACATAATAGTGTATCAATGGTTCGTAAACGACATGGAGATAATGCTGGGCCGCCCCAAGCCTCTGCAGGCGGCATGGGCAAAAAATCCGGTCCACAAGGTTCTGGAGCGTATATCGATAATCTACCGGCTGGTGGATAACCGTATATACACCTTGGCCTACCAGCCAGGGGCCGCCTACGCCGAATATTTGCGGGAGAACATGGTTCCCTACAAAAAGGGATGGTGGCTTTTCGCCAGGGAGTTTCACAAATGGGCCACATACGCCAATGGCCTGGCGGACAGGACCATCATGATGATGTACCCATCCCTGCCCTACCAGGGTGAATATCCCTTCGCCTCTTTGAACAAGGCCGTGGTATCGCTCACCCGGCCCCACTCCATGAGGATACCCGCAGCCTATCTGCCCAAACGGGACGGACTGGATGAGGAGGGGCATGACTCCACATACGAAGTGGCCCGGGTAGCCCGCAAGGGAAAAACCCTGAAGGGGCATCTGACATATGGACCATACATTAACTTCGGCAAGGGCGACCACCAGGCCACGTTCAACCTGAAGCTTTTGGATACCGCCCCGGAGGGTGCGAAGGTGGCTCTGCTGGAAGTGGCCACCGGTATCGGCCAAACCATCATGGCCTCACGCATGATTCATGGGCGCGATTTTTCCCAGCCTGGCCAGTGGGAGCAGTTCACTCTTCCTTTCACTGTGGATGTCCGGATGCTAGAGGAGGTGGAGTTTCGGATCGAATGGTTCGATGAGGCGGACCTGGCGGTGGACACTATCGACGTGCCGGTGGATTATCAGGTGGAGGTGGTGGACCCTATCGACAGGCTGAAAACTTTCAATACCCATGCCCGCCTCTTCGACGCCCATCCTGGCCCCCGCGCCCACACAGCGTTGGCCGAGGCGCTGGCCGAACGGATCATCAAGGGTCCATGAAGGTTTGTTTGTGAGTATGAGCAACGGCGCCAAACCCGGTCGGATGAAAAGATTTTTCCAGCGTCTGCTCTGGTTCTTGATCTGTCTATACGCTGTTTGCCTGGCCGTATACGCCGTTACCGGTCCGATCCAGTTCAAAGTTTTGGGAATCATGATCCGGCTGAACGATCTTTTCACCCTGGTGACCATTTTCCTCCTGGCCTCGTTCTTCCAGCTTCTCCTGGCGCTGGAGTGGACCCGGCGCAAGCGTGTGGCCGCCATGGTGATTGTCGCCGCGCTGGTGGGGTTGGGAGTCGCCTCAGAGATCGGGCTGCGGATGGCCTACCCAAAGGAGATGAGCCCCGTTCACTATACCCACAACCCCCAGGCCCCTAACCCAAAAACCAGCCGTGGTCCATATTCCGCGACACCCAGGGAGGAGGCTGCCACTCAGATTCTGACACAGGGGGGGGCCATATCCTGGGGCGCCGCCGTGGCGGATTGGCAGGAGCTGTACCCTTCCAGGCTGATGTCTCTGCTGGGGAAGGAGCCGAGGAAATACGACATGCAGGTATGGTCGGCTCCCGCTGCGGGAACGGATTGGCACGGCGGGATACTGGAACTGGAAGGGGGAAAGATCGCTCCGGACATAGTAATCTATCAATGGTCCGTGGGCGACGTGGAGCTGTGGCGCCGTTGGCCCGGGGCCGACCGCGCGCCATGGCAGAAGGGAAAAGTACATAAGATCCTCTCCCGCTGGTCCATCCTCTATCGCTGGCTGGACAGGGAGATAAAGGAGGTCTTTTACCGGGAGAGAAGAGAGTACGCCACGATGATCGCGGAGAACTATCTGCCAGGCGAGTGGGGATGGTGGAGTTTTGAACAGGCGTTTCATAAATGGGCTACCATAGCCAATACCTTGGCGGACAGGACAATCCTGCTGACATATCCCAACTTGACGCATAGGGGCCAGCACCCCTATTCCAAGGTGACCCAAAGCGTGAAGGCGCTTGCCCTGCCTCATGTGATGAAAGTCCCTGCGGCGAGCCTGCCAAAAAGAACCGGTGCGGAAGAGGAGAGTATCGGCGCCACTTATCCGGAGGCCAGAGTGGCCCGCAAAGGGGCAGCCGAGCCGGGAATTCTCACTTTTGGCCCATACCTGACCATGCCAGGGGGCGCCCATAAGGTCGTGTTCAACCTGAAGCTATTAGCGCCTTCGCCGACACCGGTGGAGGCCAGGGCGGCCCTGCTGGAAGTTATATCGGGGAAGGGAGGCAAGGTCCTGGCTTCACGGATGGTCCATGTCGGCGACTTCTCCGCGTCAGGGCAATGGCAATCGTTCTCCTTCTGTTTCCAGGTGGCGCCAAAGATTGTCCATGACATCGAATTTCGAATCGAGTGGTTCGGGGAGGTGGACCTGGCGGTGGACACGATAGATGTGCCGGTGAATTACAGGATCGAAGTGGTGGACCCGATGGAGAGGCCGAGAACGTCAGAAACCCGCGCCGGGCTGTTCGATACCCATCCCAGCGCCGACGCCCACTCCGTTCTGGCCATGATCCTCGCCGATCAGATATTAAAACCGGCTCCTGTTTTGCCTTATAATAGACCTGACCATTGCGCGCAAGGCGCGAACGAAGGGGTAAGCATGACCAGCAAAGTCTCTGTTGATTGACATATGATCAGATATTGTAGTACCTTGCGTCCTGGTTGGCTCCGCTCCCCTTTTCCATTCCCCAAGTATATTTAGCATCGGTTTGCTCATGAAAGAATTAGGCCTGAAAAGGATTTTAAAGTACCTGGCCAACATAGTCATCTTCGTCTATGTCATGGTGACAATATATTATATTGCGCACGGCCCGGTATCGTTTACGCTTCTGGGGGCGCAAATCCGCCTGGAAAACCTGTTCAAGCCTTTTCAGATACTGATGGCGGCTCTGCTTTTGAGAGTGGCCTTGTCCCTGGCCTGGAACAAGAAAACACTTTTCGACGCGATAATCCTCTCCATCTCCACCATGATGGCGCTGGCCATGCTGGAGGGCTACTTCAGGGTCAGGTATCCAGAGGAGCTTAAACCGGTTCGCTATGTATTCAACGATACCGTCCAAAACGGCGAGAACGAACGGGGGCCATATTCTTCCGGGGCGCCTGGGCCTGGTGTCACCAGGATCATGGTGCAGGGAGATTCTGTGACCTGGGGGATAGGTGTGGAGGAGTGGACGGACCTGTATCCAAACACTCTTCTGGGGATTCTGAACCAGGGGGAGCGCAAATATGACATGCAGGTGTGGGCGGTGCCGGGGATGCAGGTGGATTTCCATGCCAAGATGCTGGCCTATGCCGGGGCGGAAGTGGCGCCTGATATTATCGTGTATCAGTGGTATGTGAACGATGTGGAGATATGGGCTGGCCGACCGGAACAATCGGAGGAGCTTGCGTCCTGGAAAAAGAACCCTGTGCAAATCTTTCTCTCCAGCAAATTTCTCTTCTTTCGCTTCGTCAATTCGCGCCTGGGCGCCCTGTTGTTTGAGGATGGGCCAAAGTACGCAAGATACCTGCAGGAGAACATGGTTCCGGGGAAGAAGTACTGGTGGTTCTTCGAGTTGGAGTTTCACAAATGG
>JAOUNV010000041.1 GCA_029880775.1 Nitrospinota bacterium
CCAAAAATCCGTAGCCGGGATGCAACGCGTCCACGCCGGTCACTTCCGCAGCGCTGATTATGGCCGGGATGTTCAGGTAGCTTTTGGCAGACTCCGGCGGCCCGATGCACACCGACTCGTCGGCAAAACGGACATGCAGCGAGTTTTCATCGGCGGTGGAGTGGACCGCCACAGTGCCGATGCCCAGCTCCTTGCAGGCTCGGATGATCCTGATGGCTATTTCACCACGGTTGGCGATGAGTATCTTTTTGAACATACAGCCTCAGGCTCGCTTTCTATGCAGGAGAAATTTCGAAAAGCGGCTGGCCGTATTCCACCGGTTTGCCGTTTTCCTGTAGAATCCGGGTTATTTTTCCGTCTATGTCCGACTCTATTTCGTTCATAAGCTTCATCGCCTCCACCAGACAGAGAACCTGCCCCTTGCGCACATGGTCTCCGACATCCACATAAGGAGGGGAGGTGGGGGAAGGCGCCCGGAAAAACGTTCCCACCATAGGTGAGGGGATAACGTGGCCGGTAAGCGTGATATCCTCGACGGCGGAGTGTTTGGCTTCGGCAGCAGGCTCCGGAACGCTGTCCTGCCCGGCCGGAGCTTCCTCGAAGGTGTCTTGCCTGGCCACGGGCGCGGGCGCATGATGGCCGCCCCCCTTGCGCAAAAGAACTCGCTGCCCTTCCTTCTCCAATTCCATCTCGGAGAGGGTGCTGGACTCGAAAAGCTTTATCAGCTTTTTGATTTCGGCTATATCCATGAGTGCCCCAATCAGGTTAAACAGCGTTCGATTCTATACGAAAACGGGAGAAAAAGGTAAATTATCTCAAATTATTTTCAGATTCCATAAGGTGTCGCGCCAGTGTGTCAGTCTGGGGAGTGTAACGAAATAAAAGGTGTAAGTAAAGACGATAGCTTGTATGCCAATGCCATAGTATCGCCCTGAAGCCATTGCCGCGGCATGACACCTGGAAGTTACATTATTCAGGGGGGGACACTTGTATTGACGCAAACATGTGGCTCTAGTAGAGTAAATCAACAATCTTCCAACGTATGAGTAACAATGTCCAAAAAGGTTCTTCTTCTGATTCTTGACGGCTGGGGTCATTCTGAAACCCAAGAATGGAACGCCATCGCCCAGGGGGATACGCCGATGTTCGACCGGCTGGATAAAGAGGCTCCAAAGACGCTGGTCGCCGCTTCCGGTGAGGATGTGGGCCTGCCCAAGGGTCAGATGGGGAACTCCGAGGTGGGGCATCTGAATATGGGCGCCGGGCGGGTGGTGTATCAGGAGTTACTGCGCGTCAACCGCGCCATAGACGATGGTTCTTTTTTCGAAAACAGCGCCATCACCCATGTCTTCGACAACGCCGCCAGCAAAGAGACCGCCGTTCATCTGCTGGGCCTGGTCTCCGATGGAGGGGTCCATAGTCATATAGATCAGCTCGTGGCCCTGTTGAAGGTGGCCATAGGCCGCAGGTTAAAGAAGGTGTTCGTCCACTGCTTCATGGATGGGCGGGACACCCCGCCAGACTCCGGCCTGGGCTATATCCAGGAGTTGGAAGAGCAAATGCGGCGGATAGGCGCAGGGCGGATCGCCAGCGTTCAGGGACGATTTTACGCCATGGATCGGGACAACCGTTGGGAGAGAATCAGCAAGGCCTATGACCTGCTGGTTCACCACAAAGGCGCCGAATACAGCTCCGCCACCGCCGCCATGGAGGAAAACTACTCCAGGGGGATCACCGACGAGTTTATAGAGCCGAGCCTGATCATGGAAAACGGCGCGCCTGTGGGGTGGCTCATGGATGGCGACGAAGTGCTTATGTTCAACTTTCGGGCGGATCGCATGCGCCAGATCGTCCGAACCCTGTATGACCCTTCCTTCGCGGAGTTTCACCGGGGCGCAATTCCCAGGATAGATGTCACCTGCCTGACCGAGTATGACTCCCGTTTTCCCTTGCCGGTGGTTTTCGACTCCCACCAGCCAGACATGTGCCTGGGGCAGACTCTGGCGGAGCATGGATTGGGCCAGTTTCGCACGGCGGAGACGGAGAAATACGCGCACGTCACCTTTTTCTTCAATGGCGGCGTGGAGATACCAAACAGTGGAGAGACGCGAAAGCTTATCCCTTCGCCGAAGGTGCGCACCTATGACATGCAGCCGCAGATGAGCTGCCAGAAGGTGGCCGACACAGTGATCGAGGCGGTGAACTCCGGCGAATACCCGCTGATAGTGGCCAACCTGGCCAACGGGGATATGGTGGGGCACACCGGAGTGTGGGAGGCGGCCGTGGCGGCGGTGAAGACGGTGGATACGGAGGTGGAGAAGATCGTGGAAGCTTGCCGCAAAACCGGCACGGAGCTGATCATCACCTCCGATCATGGCAATATAGAGCAGATGGTGGACCAAAACGGCAAGCCGATGACCGCCCATACCACAAATCCTGCGCCGTTCTATTACATCGGCTCCACCGGGATGAAGCTTCGGGATGGGGGAACGTTGGCGGATGTGGCGCCCACTGTGCTGAAACTGATGGGTATCGACCAGCCGGAAGAGATGACGGGCAAAAGCCTGCTTGAGTAGGAAGAGCGCAGCTTAGCCCCCCCCCGGCGTGGCCGCGCGTTTTCTCTGCTCCTGGTGTCGGGCGCGCATAATGATATACCTGCGATTTGGATATACCGTGGATACAAACTGATATAGTTTCCTCCCTTTTCACCTTGACGCGAACGCGCCGCTCTAATAGGATTCTAGTTGGTGTCATAGTCCACGCTGGGAAGGAGAGCCCTGCGCGGCGAATGGTTTGGCCCCTCAAATTGGTTGAGAGCGATGATCGACAAAGACAGGAATGAAGGGGAAGGCGCCGGTCTTCCTGGCCGGAAACTGGGCCTTGAAATAGCCCCCAAAACCTCTGGAAACAATCCCCCACCCGAAGCTGGGACTGAATACAGCGATCCTGCGGAGAAAGCCGCGCCTGTGAAGGAAGTGAAAGCGGAGAAGAAAAAAGAAGCCGCTCCCAAGGTGAATCCTCCAGATCCATGGGAGAGAATGGCCGAGCGGATGGCGCAGAAAATGGCGGAGCAGCAGAAGAAGGTTCGCCGAGTTTCAGAGCCGTCCACGTTTTCCGGGGCCACAGTGGCAGCGGCTCTCTCTTTTGCGGCGTTGGTGGTGGTGTCGATATATTTTTATCAGTACCAGCAGGATGTCACAGCCCGCCTGGAGGTGATGAAGAGCCAGCTTGGCTCCTTTGCCCCCGGTGAGGCGCCGAAAATAAAGAAACAGAAGGAAAGAGACACCACCAATGTGAAGATGGTGAGGGCGGAGCTGGGCAGAAGTATTGTGGCGCTGGAAAAAGCAGGCGCCCTCGGTGATCCGAAGATCGCCGAAGAGGCGGAAAAACTGCGCGACGAGATAGCCGAAGTGATGGCGGAGCTTGAGAATGTCCCGGCCCGGCCACGATACGAGTTAAGCGCTCCTGAGTCCGCGGAATACGTTCCGGGTGATACTCCATGACTTGTTTCGCCAGCCGGATGTTGTCGCCATGGAAATGGAAATCCTGAATAAAGCCAGGCGGGCAGCCAGTTTCGCTGTAAGGCAATTGGAGAATTTCCTGGCGATAGTGATGCTGAAAATACGGATAATCGGTTTTGCGAATAAGAGGAGCGACCTTTTTACCCGGCTGGGCAGAGTGGTCTATTCCGCAGGCGACCATCCAAAAGAGGGAGCAACCGGGAGTGGACCCCTTGTCGACGATATAAAGGAAGCGGATCGTGAGATCAGGGAAGCCGAAGAGGCCATAATAGAGGTGAAGGAAAAAGCGCGAGGCGACAGGGCGCGGTTCTTCGCCGACCTGAAGGGCGAGGATAACCCGACAGCGGAAACGACTGAGAGGGAGAAATGAAAAATATGGGGGCGCGCCCGGCGGTTGCAAAGAGGCGCCTTCTTTGGTTACGATCAATATATAAGGGTTTTAAACCGGGAAGTCTTATTGGTTAAGGAATGCTGATCCTGGGGATAGATGGCGCCTTGGCCAGGCCTTCCGTGGCCGTGGTCGAGGATGGGCGTGTGTCGCTCTCGAAGGTCGGAGTGTCCGCCGCCACCATGTCACGCGACGCCTTGCGGATGATCGCAGAGGCTCTTCATGAGCTTTCCATATCCATAAAAGAAATCGACGTTATCACAGTTACCAGCGGTCCAGGTTCTTTTACGGGGATCCGGGCTGGAATGGCCACGGCCCTTGGGCTGGCCGACGCCACAGGGGCCCGCGTGACGACGGTGGGGGCTCTGGAGGCTTTGGCGATGTCCGCTCCGCCGGTGGATGGCCAGATAACAGCCGTTTCCAGGGCCAGAAAAGCGGTGGTGTACATCGCTGTGTATGAAATGGTCGGCGGCGTTCCAAAGCTTGTCCGGGGGCCGCTGGAGACCCATGCGGCGAACCTGGTTGAAACTTGCGAATATCCGCTTCGCCTTATCGGAGAGGGATTCGAAGAAGAACTGGATAATATAAGAAAAGGCTCCGGTGGGGCTGTGGAGGTTCTGCAAGAAACCGTGCCCACCGCTGCTGCGGCGGCCATGTTGGCCCATGGGCGGTGGGAGCAGGGGGAGCCTTTTGACAACCATCCGATGGCGCCTGAGTACGTGGGCCGGGCCCAGGCGGATGTGGCGCGGGGCGAACCTGGAACAATCTAACACTATATGGAGGGTAAAATGACCACCAAATCGATTGACGAGATGGAACAGAGCTTGCTCGAGGAAAACGAGGAATACAAGAAGTTGCACTCGGACCACCTCCATTACGAAGATGTGCTGGAAAGATTAGCCCAGAAAAAGTTTTTGACTTCGGAAGAGGATGTGGAGTTCAAGCGGGTCAAAAAGCTGAAACTTCAAGGGAAGGATAGGATGAACCAGATATTGGATGACGCCAGATCCGCCTAGCTTGAAATGACGAAAAAGTCGCGCGCCCGATCCTGAAGGCGGCGCTGATAGTCCAGATGGGCAGAGCCACCATGCTCAGCCCCGGGTCGATGGAGCGGTGGGCTTACCTATAGGCCGCCTCTTGGCAGGTTCGGCTTTGTCGCCATATACATCTTGACATTTATTGCTGTGGATTATTAACATCTACCGCTTATGGGGGGTTCATAAAACCAAGATGAAAATTTGAAGGGAAAGGAAATTATGAGCGTTGAAACAATCGATAGGGGGCAATGGATATTCTTGGAGCGCAGCTTGCCGGGATATTTCATTTACCGGCTTTTGGAAGGAAAGGTTTCCATACATCACAGCGGGGCCAGAATCAACGAGATCGAAGTTAAAAAAGGGGACAAGCCGGTCCTGATCGGCATGATCTCCGCTTTGAGGCCCGATGGGCTGCATATAGCCTCAGTCCGGTCCGAATCCAAACTCCAGGTGGAGAGGATATACTCGGACCAGGTTCGTGGAATCTTGAACAACGAGGTACCCGATGGCACCAAAGCCGACCTTAGGATGATGATAGATACCATCGTGGTGCGAAACGAGATCGAGGCCCTGAAAAACAGGCTGAAGACCATTAAGAATGTGGAAGTCCAGATTCCCGAGAATCTCCCGGAGGAGCTGAGGGAAGTCCTGGGGAATATCAACACCCTGTACAATAACCCGGAAAGTAATTGATCGAACCTGTCGGGAGCCGACGCCGGATACGCGTTCGGCTCCCCAGCTATAATATTTACCCTTTAGTTCAGGGCCGTCTGGTGGCGGAGCTTTCTGTGTCCATGCGGCGCGGCCCTGCGGGATATTATCATTATGAAGGATGATTCTTTCTCCCCATCGGCAGACCCCGGCCCGCTTCTGAAGTGGGCCTCTTTTGCGTTCATGGCTCTGGCCCTTATCTCCGTCTCTGTTTTCTGGAAGATTGAAAAGAGCCGACTGGAGCCATTAAAGGCGGCGGATAAGTCTGCGAACAAGCCGGCAGGCCATCCGGGTGGCGAAGCGCCCATGCAGGGGAAGATGGCGCCTGATTTCACTCTCCCGGCTCTGGGCGGCGAGACTTTGCGGCTGGCGGATTATAAGGGAAAATTGGTGTTCTTGAACATTTGGGCCACCTGGTGCGCCCCTTGCCGCGAGGAAATGCCATCCATGCAGCGCCTGGCCGAAAAACTGGCGGGGGGTAATTTCGCCATGATCACCATCAGCATCGACGAGAAAACCGAAGATGTGGAAAAGTTTGTCAAAGAGCTTGGCCTCACCTTCCCGGTGGGGATGGACCCGGCCCAGGAAGTGGCGGCGCAATACAAGATCACCGGAGTGCCGGAGACATACATCATCAGCCCCGATGGGGTGGTGAATCATCATCTGATCGGCCCGGGAGACTGGGACGAGCCCGCCATCGTGCGCGCATTTTCGGGCCAGGTGCTCGGAGAGGGATCCGCGGGGAACTAGCGGGTGAACCAGCGGGCCAGCCGCCGGGGCGATGCTCCCATTTTGTAGGCGATCATTATTCCCCAGTGGCGCAGCGTCGTGGCCACAATTCCTCTTTCTTCCCATCGCCGGGGCGAAGTGGCCGCATGAACCGGCAGGATCACTATTTTGCCGATCCGCGCCGCCTCCTCAATCAGCCTGACATCCTCCAGAATGGGGACTTCTTCATATCCTCCGATTTTTTGGAAAACCGCTCTGGTGATGAAAATCGCCTGATCACCGAAAGGCAGGCCCAGATATCTGCTGCGAACATTGGCCCCGGCCGAGAGAAATTGGCGCCAGAGCCCTTCCCCTTCCACTCTCAGCAAGTATGCTCCCGCCGTCACACCTGGCCGGGCCAGGGCGCCCCGAACCAGCTCCAGCGATTCTGGAGGAATGCGAGTATCCGCGTGGAGGAAGATGAGGATATCGCCGGAGCTTGCCTTGGCGCCCGCGTTCATCTGGCTGGCTCTCCCCCTTGGCGCCCGGACCGATACGCATCCCTCCGGCGCGTGGGTGGATGGGTCGTCTATGCAAAGGGCGAAAACCAACTCCACACCTGGCTCGTTATTAAAGGTGGTGGCGATCGATTCGAGTCCCGATTCGCTGAGGGCCGGGACGATTATGGAGATGGAAGGCGTGGGGGGCCTACTCTCGGCGATCACTAGGTCTGCAGTATATTAAACGTTCCGGGAGGGAGCTTTTCCGCCAGGCTCTGGATGAAAGCGCTCGACAGGTTCTTTTCCCTGGCGCCCTCCGGGACGAAGAGGCGGAAATAGGAGCGGTCCGAGATCTGGAATTTCTCTCCCGCCTCCTGCGCCAGCCGGGCGATAACATCCACCCCTTCCTCACCCTGGTATAAGTGGCAAAAGACCTCCCCCCAGCTTGTGGAATAGGCCACATGGATCGTCTCTATCTGGTGGGTGTCCGGATCGGAAAAAAGGTTCATGACAGCCAGCAGGCGGGTCACCCGGGCCGGGGCCAGCAGGTCGGCCCTGTCTATGCTCAGCAGGTTGAGCTTATGGAAAAACGAGGCCGCCAGTGTCAGCGTGCGCCGAAGGTTTTTTGGTGAGACCGGGGATCCCTCCTCCGGCTCCATGTACAGATAGGTGGATTCGGAGGTGATACCGTTGACCGCCAGCCACACGATGGTGTTCATCGGGTCGGGGCCGTTGCGAAGCAGGAATCCGGAGGCGTCCTCGCCGCTTTCAATAAACGCCCGGATGTCCCCCATGTACACCTGGTAGTTGGTCTGGCCGGAGTCATCCTTGCTGAACGAAAAGGTTATCTCCTCCAGTTTTTCAAGTTCGTTCATCACTCGCTTTAAAAACTCCACCTTGTCTGGGTTGCGCTTATCGTAGATGACGAACAGCTTGCGGCCCAGGACGGCTTTGTCATCCCCGGTAAGGTAGCTTCCCACATCAGAGCGGATGGAGATATCGTTGTACATGTTCTTGTAAGTGGTCAGGATAAAGTCGTGCATCAGGTTTCCCAGCTCGCTGCTTTTGGCGATGTTCCAGCACTCGAAATCGTTGACGTATTCCAGATTCTCTTTCTCCCACCCCCAAAAACGCAGAAGCTGGCGCAAGGTGTTCTCCTTGTAGCCGACCGTATCCTCCTCGTTTTCCTCCAGGGTTATGGTGGAGTCGATCGACTTTAGATAAAAGCACTGCTCCAGGCTTTTCACCGCGCCACTGTTTCCTTCGGCCAGGTACCTGTTGCGGACATAATCGATCATGAGCAAGTATGGGTCGGAAAGAAAGTTGCCGCCGGCCTGGCTTTGAACTATTTCCTTTAACGATTCGCAAGGGAGGCCGCCGCCCGGCCCGCTGGCCAAAAAGCTTTCTATCAGGGCCATCTTGATTGCCGCCTTGTGGGGGCTGATGGTGGCCTTGTTCAGCTGCCACAAAAGAGCCCCGTACAGCTCTCCCATGGTTATAGGCTCGGCGTTGCCCAGATCCACGAATTCCTCTTCGCTTATCCTCCCTTCGGATATCAGTAGCGACTTTTTGGTTTCATACTCCCGATTGGAGAGCCGGGGAGGCAAAAGCCACCAAAGAGGATCCTTCCCGGCCACATGGATCGCTGTCCGGTAGAACTCCTCCTTCAGCGCCCTCGGCTGGGAAGACCCTGCGGATTCCTTGTCGGCGCCGCCGAAGTCGTTGTTCTTCACATTTTCGGCGTCAGAGAGGAACAGGTGAATCTCCAGCCCCGACTTGGCCCCCCACTCCTCCAGGGCCCGCAGCTTGGCGATCAGCATGTCCATTTTCCGGTCGGATATGCTCCTGTAGTCCACCACCACCCAATAGTCATAGTCCGACGACGAGCGCTGGGCCACTGTGCCGATGGACCCCATAAGCAGGATAGATTCGAAGTCGTGATCCCTTTCGGGGGCGCCGGATCCGTAGGGGAGGTAAAAAAAGCTGGGGAAGTGGCTCCTGGCCAGATCCAGGTCTGAGGAGGTGGGGGTGTAGTGGTATATGCCGCCCAAAGGTTCGTTGAAACGGACAAAGCCTGGCAGGGAAGGGTGATTGTGGTGGAGAAGGA
>JAOUNV010000307.1 GCA_029880775.1 Nitrospinota bacterium
AGGCGCCCCGCTTGGTGGGAGCGTCGGGAAACATCGCCACGCCATTTTTCACCAGCGTCACCGATTTCACCTCCACGATCATTGGCCGCATGCCTTCCCCGTCCAGCCGCAAGTCGAACCTGTGGGCGCCCATGGTGACCTCGCGACGCACATGGCTGTAGCCATCGAATAGTGGTAGCTTCTGCTTCCTGGCCAGATACTCCGCCAGGGCGTTTGGCGTGGTGGAGTCTATACACACCCAGCGATTCTTGAAATGGACCGACTTTAGGGTAAAAGGTGTCTTTCGCTCAGGGTTGGTCGCCCGTTCCAGAATCACCTTCCGGCCCGGGGTCATTAATTCCGCCAGACGACCAGAGTTGGGAATATGCGCCTGACACTGTCGTCCGTCCACCGTCACCTCTGCCAGGAACCGGTTTACTTTCCTGATCATAACACCGGGGATCGGGTGAGTGACAAAGATCACTTATGTGGTGTATTCGGCGTTTATGCGGATATATTCGTAGGTGAGGTCACAGGTCCACACCTCCGCCGAACCGGCTCCGGAGCCCAGGTCGGCGGAAATTTCGATCTCCTTGTTGGCCAGCTTTTTCTTCAGCCGCGAGAGCGAGCCGCCGATGACCGCCAGCCCCTTGTTAAATACCATCATGCCGCAGATGGAAAGCTTTGCCTTGGCAGGGTCGAATATTGCTCCAGAGTAGCCTAGCGCGCACAGAGCGCGGCCCCAGTTCGGGTCTTGGCCGAATACGGCGGTTTTCACAAGGCTGCTTTTCGCCACGGCCATAGCGGCCATCCTGGCCTCTCTGGGATTGCGGGCGCCGGTCACGCGTACGGTGATGAACCTGGAGGCTCCTTCTCCGTCTCTGGCTACCATCTGCGCCAGTTCCCTGGCCACTTTGGTCATGGCGCCCAGCAGGATTTTGAAATCTTTCCCGGAGGCGGACGTGATTCTCCTGGCGCCGGATGCGCCGTTGGCCATTGTAATGAACATGTCGCTGGTAGAGGTGTCTCCATCCACTGTGATGTTGTTAAAAGAGACCTCATTCACGCGACGAGTCATCCCCCGCAGGGCCGAGGGAGTCACGGCGGCGTCGGTGGTTATAAACGCCAGCATGGTGGCCATGTTTGGGTGGATCATTCCGCTTCCTTTGGCCACTCCCCCCACCGTCACTTTTTTACCGCCGACGATGGCGGTGGTCTGGGCCTCCTTGGCGAAAGTGTCCGTGGTCATGATCGCTCTTGCGGCCTCCGCGCCACCTACCTGGCTCAAGGAGCGGGAAAGCTTCTTTATGCCAGTTGTGATTCGGCCTATGGGCATGGATCGCCCGATCACGCCGGTGGAGGCGACAAGTACCCTGTTGGCCGGGGCGCACAGAGCGTCGCCAGCCGTTTGGGCCATTGCCATGGCGTCGGAGGCCGCAGTGGGAGTCATTACGTTAGAGTTGCCGGAGTTCACAACTATTCCTTTGATATGGCCTTTTTTAATGTGCTCCATGGAAAGGATCACCGGGGCGCCTTTGACCAGGTTTGTGGTGAACACCCCCGCCGCCGAGGCTTCTGTCTCCGACACGATCATCGCCAGATCCGGATCCTCGGTTTTTTTCACCCCGCAATGAATGCCACCGGCGGAAAACCCGGCCGGGGCGGTGACGCCACTTCGGTTCTTTTCCATATCCGTCAGTCCAGTCCCTCGTTCTCGTCCAGGCCGTACATCAGGTTAAAGCATTGCATCGCCTGGCCGGAGGCGCCTTTGACAAGGTTATCTATGACGCTGGTTATGATCGCCACTCCGGCGCGTTTATCCACCTTGGCGCCGATGAAAGCGTGGTTGCTGTTCACCGCCCATTTCATCCGGGGAAAGCCGGAGACTATATGGACGAAATGTGAAAGAAGATAAAAGTTTCGCAGCGCCTCCATGATCATATCCTCGGTTATATCGGCGGACACTTTCATGGTGATGGTGGAGTATATCCCCCGGGTGACTGGCAGCAGGTGTGGAATGAAGCTCACTTTTACTACCCGTCCGGCTGCGGTGGATAGCTCCTGCTCCATCTCCGTGGTGTGCCGGTGGGTGGGGGCGCCGTATGCGTAATAATCGCCATCTAATTCGGCGAACATCAGATGATCCCTGGGCGCGCGCCCCGCGCCGGAAACACCGGATGCGGAGTTTACGGTTATAGTTTCGGTGTCCAGTCCGGGAATGTTCATCAATGGCGCCATGGCCAGGATCACCGAAGTGGGGTAGCAGCCAGGGACAGCCACCAGGGAAGCGCCTTTTATATTTTCGGCGTAAAGCTCTGGCAGACCATAGACGGCGGTGGACAAAAGCTCTGGGGCTGTGTGCTCCAGATGGTACCACTCCTTGTAAAGGGCCGGGTTCTTCAACCGGAAATCGGCGGAGAGATCCAGAACCTTCAGACCCTTGTTCAAGTAATCTTTGGCCGTGCCCATGGCCTGGCCATGAGGCAGGCAGAGGAAAGCCACGTCCGCGCGGGCCGCTATGGCTTCAGGTACAGCTTTTTCCAGGGTAAGGTGATGATTGCGCGCGAAATGGGGGAGAACTTCACCCAGATGTTTTCCGGCGGATGACTCGCTGGTTATAGCTGTCACTTCCACATCGGCCCGCTTAAACAGAAGCTTTAGCAGCTCCTGGCCGGTGTATCCTGTGGCGCCGATAACGGCCACTTTGACCATGATAGATTTACCCCCATGTCTTGGGTTCAAAAGGCAAATGCATGATATCGCATTTTGCCTATGGTTGAAAAGATCCGGGAGGGGGCATTATGAAATAAAGGAGAACGCTGTTGTCAAATTGAAAAATCCCGCCCCGCCGGCGAGTGAAATTCCAGTATCCCTCGGCTTAACGCTTGGAGAACTGGAATCTTTTTCTGGCGCCGGCCCTGCCTGGTTTCTTTCGCTCCACCATTCTGGGGTCCCTGGTCAAAAGCCCGGCCCTTTTGATAGAGCGTCGCAGCTCCGGATCGTAGGCGACAAGAGCCCTGGACAAGCCGTGGCGAACAGCGCCAGCCTGGCCGCTGAGCCCGCCTCCACGCACAGTGCATATGACATCGATCTTGTTGGAGAGTTTGGCGATTTCAAGCGGGCTTGCCACCATGGTCTCGCAAGTGGGGCGCTTGAAGTATTTGATCGGCTCTTTCTTGTTGACGATAAATTTGCCAGAACCGGCCGTGATCCATACACGGGCTGTGGCCGTCTTCCGGCGCCCGGTGGCGTAGTACCTTCCTTCAATCTGTTCAACCATCGTCTATAACTCCAAAGCGGTAGGGTTCTGGGCTACATGGGGGTGCTCGTCGCCAGCGTAGATTTTCAGCTTAAGGATAATCTGGTCGGCCAGTTTATTCTTGGGAAGCATGCCTTTGACAGCATGGCGGAGGACTTCCTCCGGCTTCTTGCTGAGCATTTCCCGTGCGGAAACCGACTTCAGAGAACCCAGGTACCCTGAGTGTCTGTAATATATTTTCTGATCCTGTTTCTTGCCGGACAAGGCGACCTTGTCCGCGTTTATCACCACCACAAAGGCGCCTGTGTCCACATGTGGGGTGAAAGTAGGCTTGTTCTTGCCGCGAAGCACATCGG